>NZ_PJBR01000035.1:0-34708 GCF_002863625.1 Pseudoalteromonas sp. MelDa3
AAATTATAAAGCCGTACGTCCGCTTTACGAGTTAGGATTAGTTGCTTACGCGAAAGAAGATTACGTTAAAGCTATTTATTACTGGCGTGAGCTTGTATCACAATTCACTTTGTTTGCGCCGTTGTTTATTGATGAGCTAGCTCACAGCTATAAACAATTAAATTTAACGCATCAATTTCATGAATTAGTCAGTGACTTGTTAGAAAAGGGCGGTGTATTAATTAAAATAAAACATTGCCAAGCATTGCTTGAGCAAGGACACACTAAACAAGCCTTTGAATTTCTAACTGATAGCTTAAAACGTCAACCTACTATTCGTGGTTTCAGTTTTTTACTGCAATTAATGGGTGACCAAAATAAAAATACTAAAGAAGTACTTAATGAAATTGATAAGCTTGTAACCTCTTATATTGCTACAAAACCTGATTTCCAATGTCAGCATTGCGGTTTTACAAGCTACACAATATATTGGAATTGCCCTTCTTGTAAGCATTGGGAAACCATTGTTCCAAGTCGAGGCTTAGACGGATTTTAATAACCCCTTAAATAATATCGGATTTAACTATGATAATTTTAGCAAATTAAACTGAGAGTTTACTGGGTTGGAATTTTTTGATGTTGTGTCTATATAAATTTCTCTACACCTTCTCTCAAATTACCAGCTAGCACTATTGCATTAAATCTACTTATACAATTACTTTATATCAATTCGCTTAATTAAGTGGTCTGTTTTGAGGTAAGAAAATCGTGTCGATAACAAGGCAAAAAATTTCGTAATATTATTGTTCTATATAAGAAATTTTTAACGCAGTTAGCGTCAGATTTGGTCCTCAAATTGATTAAGTATTATTGCGGATTGGTATTATAGCCATACATTAGGATAGTCATGTCTTTCGAACACTCAAAAAAAATTCTTATAGCATTAGATTACGATGATCAAGAGGTTGCTTTAAACTTTGTTAAACAACTTTCTCCTGATACATGTCGCCTTAAAGTAGGCAAAGAGATGTTTACTTATTTTGGACCTGCATTTGTTAAAGAGTTAATTGATTTAGGTTTTGATGTTTTTCTAGATTTAAAATTTCATGACATCCCTAATACAGTAGCTAAAGCTGTTACTGCAGCTGCGAAAATGGGTGTGTGGATGGTAAACGTTCATGCTTCTGGTGGTTTTGAAATGATGAGCAAAGCTAAATCGGCTCTAGAACAATTTGGCGATAAAGCGCCATTACTTATCGCGGTTACTGTATTAACAAGCATGGATGAAACAGAACTAAAGCGTTTAGGCGTTGATAAATCTGCTCAAGAGCAAGTTATATATTTAGCTAAGCTTGCAAAGGAAGCAGGGCTTGATGGCGTTGTGTGTTCTGCACAAGAAGCAAAAGCTTTAAAAGCAGAGTTAGGTGAGAACTTTAAACTTGTAACACCAGGTATACGTCCTGAAGGCAGTGATGCTGGCGATCAAAAGCGTATTATGACTCCTAAGCAAGCAATAGATGCAGGAAGTGATTATTTAGTTATAGGCCGACCTATTACTCAGGCGGATGATCCCGTAAAAGTGCTTAGTGATGTTAATAGATCTATAGCATAATTTAACAAAAAGCAGCAATATAGTGCTAAAAGCCCTTACCTCATGTGTATTTTATGTTACATTATTAGGATTGAAATGTAGTAGGGGTTTGTTTTGAAGTTATTATTAGGTTTTATAATTATTATTGTTGCGGGTTTTTCAGTAAATAAAAATCTTTTTTCTAATAAAGCATATGATGATGTTACATCAGTAACAGATATAATCACGAATTACCCTGTCAATATGTTCGATTTTAAACAAACAATGCAAGATTATGCACACCACCTATGTTACAAAAATGAGGATACACTTACATCTCAGCATATAACAGTAACTGATTGCATATCTAAGCTTGATGATAAAAAAATAGAATGCGAAAAGAAGGTTTTTCGTTTGGCACCGCTTAACCTAGAGTCAAAAGGTGAAGTGCTTGATTATTCAAGGCAATATACGCAATGTACATTGCCTTATAAGTATATTTTAGGTTAATTACAAACAGATAATATTAGTAATTACAGCCTATTATTTATAATTAAGATCTTAAGCGAATGGATTTCGCTTCAATATCTATCAACTCTTGTTTGAATAATCCACCAATTGCTTTTTTATAGTTAGCTTTACTAGTAGAAAACATCTTTTTTATAGCTTCAGGTTCAGATTTATCACCTAATGGGATAACACCACCTTCATTTTTTAGTTTTTGCATAATAGTTTCACCAAGGTCACTTACTTTTCCCATACCTGGTTTTTCTAATACAACATCAATTTTTCCGTCTTCACGTACTTTCTGAATGAAGCCTTTAAGCTTTTGACCCACAAATAAGCTTTTAAATACCATATTGTAAAAAACAACACCGAAATGCGATTCTTCAATTAATACCTTGTAGCCAATATCTGTTTTGCCAGCAACAATTAAATCCACTTCTTGTAAGTGAGTATATTGTGGCTCATCTTTAGATAGGAAGCGATTAAAGTTATTTGATGCACAAATACGTTGGCTTGCATTATCAAGGTACAAACGAACTAAATATGAGTGACCTTCTTGCATGCGTGGTTTTTGTTCGTTAAACGGGGTTAGTACATCTTTTTCAAGACCCCAATCTAAAAATGCGCCAATACTATTAATTTCTTTAACGCGAAGCAGGGCATATTCACCTACTTGTGCGTGTGGCTTTTTAGTTGTGGCAGTTGCTAAGTTAGCGTTGTCTAAAAAGATAAATACACTAATGCTATCGCCCGCTTCAAGCTCATGTTTAATTTCTTGTTTTGGTAAAAACACTTCACCTAAATCATGACCGTCTAAGTAAGCACCTTCGTTACTCACTTCTTTTACAAATAATGTTTGTGTGGTTCCTAGGTAACTCATAATTATTCCTGCTCAGTCTTTTTTTTACGGCGCATTGGTGTATCGCCATCAATGTTCATTGGTGCTTTAATTGGTGCTGTTGGCTTTTTAGGTTTGGCTTTGCGTTTAAATACAGGCTTTTTAACAGCGGCGGATTTTTCTTTAGATTTATCCCACGTTGCCTCAGGCTTTTTCTCTTTTAAACCTTTAAACTTAGCTTTTAAGCCCTCTACGCTCGCAAATTTTAACTCATCATTTAAAAATGCTTTAATAGCTAAATAACTTGCCCAATCTTTTGGGCCAACTAATGAAATTGCGTTACCTTTAAAGCCTGCTCGTCCTGTACGACCTATGCGGTGTACATATTCTTCAGCGTGTTTTGGCAAATCAAAGTTAATAACATGCGTTACACTTAGTAAATCTAAACCACGAGATGCAACATCGGTTGTGATTAATATTTTAAAGTTTTCGCGACTAAACGAATCCATTATATCTAAACGTTTATTTTGTGTTAAATCACCAGCAAGCGCTACAGACTTGAAGCCTTTAGCATTAAGCGCTTCACTCAAGCGACTCGTGTCAGAACGTGTTGCTGTGAAGATAATGCATTGACCAACATCATCTTGATTCAAAAAGTGCTCTAATAGCGCTTCTTTATGGTCAAGGTGATCGGCTAGATATAAAGTTTGTTTAATATCGCTATGTTGCTCGTTCGCTGCACTTAGCGTAATTTGCTTTGGTTTTTTTAATAGGTTACGTGATAGAGCATCTACTTGTGCATGGTCAAGTGTTGCAGAAAACAATAACGTTTGACGTAAGCGGTGATTAGCTTGCTCGTTAATCATTTTTAACTGCTCGGTAAAGCCTAAATCTAAAATACGATCGGCTTCATCAAAAATAAGCAGTTCTAGTCCACTCAATTGTAATGAGCGTTTTGTAATGTGATCAGCTAAACGCCCAGGTGTAGCAACTACGAATTGTGGGTCGTTTCTAAGTGCTTTTATTTGGTCATTAAAGTTTTCGCCACCAAGTATTTTTACGGCCTTAATGGCTGTGCCTGCAATTAATAAACGCAGCTGGGTAAATACTTGCGTAGCAAGCTCACGAGTAGGAGCAACAATAAGTACACGAGGATCGCGTTTACTGAGTGCTTTTTGTTTCATAACCCTTTGTACAGCAGGTAATAAAAACGCCAAGGTTTTGCCCGACCCAGTTTTAGACTGAGCGAAAATGTCATGCCCTGCAAGTGCGGTAGGCACTGCATGCGCTTGAATATCGGTGGGCTGGGTGATCCCTTGATGTGCTAGTTGTGTTTCAAGGCGTGTATCAATCCCAAGATCAGTAAACTGCAATGTGTGTTTCTCCAAAATGAGCAAATTAAGTCTATAAATTTATCAGCGCATTATAGCTTACACAGATAGGTCGCTAACAGTAAAAACCAATCTATAGCGCTATTTTTTGCAATTAAACTAAAAAAGCGTAAAATACGCGCCCCATATGCGCCGGATTTACGATTCGGTAAACGCCAATACTGGCTAACAAGGCAAAATAGGAAATATAATGACTGTTGTTCATAAAGATAATGTAACGGGCGATCACTTTGTAGTATGTGCGCTGTATAAATTTGTTGGTTTACCTGGATTTGAAGCTATCCGTAAGCCTTTGCTTGAAGTGATGGAAGCAAATGAAGTACGCGGTACTTTACTACTCGCTGCCGAAGGTATAAACGGCACTGTTTCTGCAAAACGTGAAGGGATAGACAACTTATTAGCCTGGCTTGATGAGCAACCAAATTTAAAAAACATCGTAACAAAAGAATCTTACGATGATGAATGCCCGTTTTACCGCACTAAAGTAAAACTAAAAAAAGAAATTGTAACGATGGGCGTTGAAGGCGTAGATCCGCTTAAAGTTGTGGGTAGCTATGTAAAGCCAAATGAGTGGAACGCACTTATATCTGATCCAGAAGTAATTTTAATTGATACACGTAATGATTACGAAATTGAAATTGGTACATTTCAAAATGCAGTCGATCCAAATACTAAAACCTTTCGCGAATTTCCACAGTGGGCTAAAGAAAACTTAGACCCTGAAAAACATAAAAAAGTAGCGATGTTTTGTACAGGTGGTATCCGCTGCGAAAAATCGACGGCCTACATGAAAGAGCAAGGTTTTGACGAAGTTTATCATCTTGAAGGCGGCATTTTAAAATATCTAGAAGAAGTGCCAAAAGAAGAAACCATGTGGGAAGGCGAATGTTTTGTATTTGATAATCGCGTTGCGGTTGATCACGACTTACAAAAAGGCTCTTATGATCAATGCCACGCGTGCCGTATGCCAATTACAGAAGACGAAAAGTTAAAGCCTGAATACATGGAAGGTGTATCTTGTCATCATTGTATTGAAGAAGTGACAGACGAGCAACGGACACGTTTTGCGGAGCGCCAAAAGCAAATAGAATTAGCGCAAGCCCGTGGTGAAGGCCATATTGGTAATGAGGCACAGGCTGTTTTACAGCAACGTAAAGAAGCCAAAAAAGCCCAAAAAGACGCTCAGCGCGGTAAATAAATTTTTACAATAAGTATTACATTTAAAGGGTCTATTTAGACTCTTTTTTTGTGCCCAAAATTGTGCAGTAATTGTTTTCACACTCCGATGATAGTGTTAATCTGCAAAACATATTTAGTCATTTTAATGCGCATACAGGAAGGGATTTATGCAAGCCGAACAAGTTGAAATCGCACAATTTTTAGCACAACATCCTCCTTTTGATGACTTACCTCAAAAAGCGCTTAATGAGCTAGCTCAACAAGTAGAAGTTGCTTATTTTAGAGCAAAAACAGACATTTTAAGTTTTGGACAAGACATATCTGATTTGTATGTGATTAGAAGTGGTTCTGTAGAAATGTATCGCCGAAATGGTGAGCTATACAATCGTTTGGCCATCGCAGGAATATTTGGTCAAATGGGTTTATTGATGAACCGTAAGGTGCGTTTTCCTGCAACTGCTCTTGAAGATACGTTAGTTTATTGTATAAATGTTGAGCTATTTAATCGTTACTGTGATGAGTTTGATGCGTTTGCTGATTACTTTGAAACAGATGGTAACGTGCGTTTACATCAAGCTATTGTTGAACAAGCCGATGGCAATGACCTTACAACCGCTAAAGTAAAATCATTAATTCACAGAGATGTAGTCACCGTAGATGCAACCTCTACAATACAAGATATCGCTAAATTAATGACCGAAGAGGCGGTATCGTCAGTTTTGGTAACCGATGTAAATAAACCAATAAACGACGATCCTGAGGAAGATGATGGACAAGTCGTTGGCATTATAACCGATAGGGATTTACGATCAAAAGTAGTGGCTAAAGGGCTTAGCTTTAATACACAAGCAAAAGATATTATGTCTACTAACTTAGTGCTTTTAGACGCTAATGACTATATTTTTGAAGCAGTACTTGCCATGCTCAGAGATAATCTCCATCATTTGCCCGTAGTACAAAAAAGACGTCCTATAGGAGTTATCTCCCTCTCTGATATTTTACGTTACGAATCGCAAAGCAGCTTATTACTTGTACGCGGCATACTTGCTCAACAAACAATTGAGGATTTAGCGCATTATGCACGCCAATTGCCCAATGTATTTGTCCGTATGGTTAATGAAGATGCAAATTCACACATGATTGGTACTGCCATGGCCGTTATAGGACGTACATTTAAACAAAGATTACTTGTATTAGCTGAAGAAAATTTTGGTCCACCTCCCGTTCCTTATTGTTTTATTGCACTGGGCTCAATGGCTCGCGACGAGCAACTTATTGTAACTGATCAAGATAACGCACTAATTTTAGATGACAGTTACGATGACGAAAAACATAACGCGTATTTTCAAAGTATTGCCGATTTTGTGTGTGATGGCTTAGCGCAGTGTGGTTACACCTACTGTGATGGAGAAATAATGGCGTCGTTTAAAAAATGGCGTAAAACTCGCTCAGAGTGGTTTGATCAATTTGCTGATTGGATAGCCCAGCCAAAACCACAAGCACTGCTTAATAGCTCTATATTTTTTGATTTAGATGGTGTATGGGGCAAAACCAAGTGGGCCGACGAGCTTAAAATATTTATAGCGAAACAAAGTAAAGTGAATCGTATATTTCTAGCAAATATGGCGGCAAATGCTCGAAATAGGACACCACCTCTTGGCTTTTTTAAAGGCTTTGTTATGGAGCATAACGGCCAACATAAGCGTTCAATGAACTTAAAACGAAGAGGTACTGCACCACTTTCTGATGTTATACGTGTACACGCATTAGCTATTGGTTCGCGTAAACAAAACTCGTTTGAGCGATTAGAAGACATTATTGAAGCTAAGCTATTACCGCAGGGTAAAGCGCAAGATTTACGTGATTCACTTGAGTATATTGCCATGATGCGAATTCGCCATCAAGCGTGGCAAATAGAGAAGGGCGAAGAGCCTGATAACGACTTAGACCCACATTTACTGTCTCCTTTTGAACAGCGAAACTTGAAAGAGGCATTCGCTATTTTAGAAAAAGCACAAAGCTATTTGAAATTTAGCTACACAGCAAACTCAGGTGTGAAGTAGCCTATGAACCCGCGTAATTACAAAGCAGTTGATTGGCAAGCTAGATATAACGAGCTTGCCAACAGCACCGAAAATAAACTTCTAAAACACTTTTATGCAGGTGCTTATAATCAAGATAAAGCCGCTGTAGAAGATGTGCCTTTCGTAGCAATGGACTTTGAAACAACAGGTTTAAATAGCCAAAACGACGATATTGTGAGTGTTGGCTTAGTGCCGTTTAATTTAAAGCGTATTTATTGTAAACACAGCCGGCATTGGGTTGTTCAACCAAGACGTAACCTGCATGAAGAGTCTATTTTAATCCATAGAATAACGCACTCTGAGGTCGATGACGCCCCAGACTTTAATCGAATTATTGAGCCTTTACTTGAAGCGCTAAGTGGTAAAGTTGTCGTGGTACATTACGCCGCAATAGAACGCCATTTTTTAAATAATGCGTTATTACTAAGGCTTAAAGAAGGTATTGAGTTTGCTCTTGTTGACACAATGGAGCTAGAAAAAAGAGCACTAAAAGAGAGGCAAGGTTTATTAGGCCGATTATTTAATACAAAACTAGGCTCGCTCAGATTAACAGATTGCCGTGCGCGTTATTCCCTACCTGCGTACCAAAATCATAATGCGTTAACGGATGCACTTGCCACAGCTGAGCTTTTACAAGCGCAACTGAGTCATCATTACCGTGTAGATACTCCAATCTCAGAGTTGTGGGTATAATACTAATACGCAATAATACTTTAATCATATTGAGGGTTAAACCTGACGCTAGCTGCGTTAAAAATTTCTCATTTAGAGCAACTAAATAAAGAAATTTTGCCTTACTATCGAGAAGTTTTTCCTGCCACAAAATAGATCACTTTATTAAGCGAATGGGTATAACCTTAAATAGTTAAATAAAAATGCGCCGCAAAAATTGCGGCGCTTTCGTTACTAATTAAAAGTATTGCTTACTAAAAGTATTATTTAACTGGGCGAGGCTCAGTTCGTAAACCTAAAACTAAGCTTAAACACATAAACAACAATACAATAGTAAATGGCAAGCCTGTAGAAACAGCACCTGCTTGTAGTGCTTCGATTGCTTGTGTACCACCAATCCAAAGTAAGGCCGCTGCAATTGCGCCCTCTACCGTTGCCCAAAATATACGTTGTGGCACCGGTGCGTCAATTTTACCGCCAGCTGTAATTGAATCAATGACTAATGAGCCTGAGTCAGATGACGTAATAAAAAATACTAACACTAATATAATCGCAATAAATGATAAGATATTAGATAGAGGTAATGCATCAAACATCTGGAACATAGCTAAAGGGACATCAGTTAAACCATTAGTGCCTAGTGCACCAACACCATTAACTACTTGATCAATAGCAATACCGCCGTATATAGACATCCATAAAATGGTAACAGCAGTAGGGACGAGTAATACCGCAATTAAGAACTCACGAATTGTACGACCACGTGATACACGCGCGATAAACATACCTACGAACGGTGACCAAGAAATCCACCAAGCCCAGTAAAATACAGTCCAGCCATGCATCCATGTTTCGTCTTCACGGCCGTGAGGATTACTCAATGGAATAATGTTTTCTACATAGCCCATCACGGTAGTCGGTACATTACCCATTGCTACAGCAAAGCCCACTAAACAAACAAACAATAATAATGAGAAAGCAATTAACATGTTTACATTACTTAGCAGTTTCACACCACCGTCAATACCGCGAACCACAGAAACAATGGCTAAAAGTGTTACACCCGCAATAACTAGAATTTGAGAGCCAATGCCACCTTCTGTACCAAATACATGGTTAATACCTGCAGAGGCTTGTTGAGCACCTAAACCTAAAGATGTTGCAAGGCCAAATAACGTAGCAAGTACAGCTAAGATATCAATGATATGACCAGGCCAACCCCATGCTCTATCACCTAATATAGGATAAAAAATAGAACGAATAGAAAGCGGTAAACCTTTGTTATACGTAAAAAATGCAAGAGATAAACCAACAACAGCGTAAATAGCCCAAGGATGAAGACCCCAATGGAACATAGTTGCGCCCATTGCTAATTTTGCAGCTTCTGGTGTATTAGCGGCTACATTAAGTGGTGTTTCGTACCAACCAGTAAAGTAAGCAACCGGTTCAGCAACGCCCCAAAACATAAGGCCGATACCCATACCTGCAGCAAATAACATAGCAAGCCATGAAACTCGAGAGTGAGAAGGTTTAGCATCATCACCACCAAGGCGAATATTCCCGTAAGGAGAAACAATAAGTGCTAAACAAAAGAGTACAAAGAAGTTAGCAGCCCACATAAATAGGGCATCAAAATTATTAATAATATCGGTCTTGATACTATCAAGCGCTGTTTTTGCAGTTTGTGGGTCGGTAACAAGTATGGCGATTAAAAAGATGACAATCAGGCCCGCACTAGTTCCAAAAACAGGGTTGTGTATATCAAAACCCCACTTTTGTACGTTGTCCTGACCTACGGTGTAGTCCGTATTGTCAATACTATATTTGTCATGATTTTCCTTCATGCAATACCTCTTTAGTTGTCCTAACAAGCCAAAATAAATTCGGCGTCATATCGAATTACATTAGCCTTTAAATATTAAGTAAAAAGTAATACTGTAATTATTTGAAGACTAACTAATTTGAAGAGTGATCATACAGCTAGTAGTGTATGAGTTAAATATTAAATGTAAATGAATTTGTATTTAAAACGCTGTTTATATAGCCAAATTAATGATTCTTTTATTTAAAAAGCCCTAAAATTATAAATTCAGTGAACGTTAAAATTTAGTTTGCTATTAAAAGTATTAATTTACTTAGTTAAGTAAAAAAAGATCACTTTTAAGCAACTTAATTAATGCTTAAATACTAGGGCTTGTTGATCTTTTAGGATTAAAATTTGTTCAATTTAGGAGCTGTTTAATCGATCCTAGGTTTGTAACCTAACGGTTCGATAACTGCTCCTGCGTTATTCTGCATGCTTACATGCACGTAAGAATAATTAAAAAACGAGCTGCAAAGAGCAAATTTCCCTTTAGGGCTAGTATAAATTTATAAGCTGATAAGCATCTTTAATCAAGTTGTAATATGAATATGATTTAACACAACACTAAGCTATATTTTATAAATAGATAGGCAAAGGATTAATACTATTATGCGTGAATGCGCTTTAAACAATACCAATCAAAACGAACTTGTTAAACGCTTTTGCAGCGTTAGAGGCGAAAGCCTGGCTATTATTGAACCACTCACTGTAGAAGATTGCCAATTACAAGCTATGGCAGATGCCAGCCCAGGCAAATGGCATTTAGCGCACACCACGTGGTTTTTTGAAACGTTTTTACTTAGTGTTTACTGTAAACAGTACACTGTGTTTAACTCTCACTACCGAATGCTTTTTAATTCTTACTACAATGGGATTGGAGAGCAATTTAAACGGGCAAACCGAGGTAGTTTATCTAGACCTAGTTTGGATGAAGTTTTAGCTTATAGAGAGCATGTAGATAGCTGTGTGGTTGAATTACTTAAAACTGAAGTTAGTCCACAAATTAAAGATATTATTGAACTTGGGTTACACCACGAGCAACAGCATCAAGAACTAATGCTTATGGACATCAAATATAACTTTTCAGTAAATCCATTATTTCCGCAATATAAAACATCGCCTTTAAACAGCCAAAACAAATCAGCAGATATTAAGCCTCTCAATTTTATAAATTTTGAGCAAAGCATTATTAATATAGGTACAAATGCCGACGATGAATTTGCATATGATAACGAGCGCCCCAAACACCAAGTATTAATTCATTCATTTAACTTTGCTAATAGGTTGGTCACCAATGGTGAATATTTAGACTTTATAAATGCAGGTGGATACAGAAATCCACAGTATTGGTTAAGTGACGGTTGGGCAAATATACAAAACAACGCTCTAACGCAACCATTATATTGGCATTGTATAGATAACGAGTGGTTTGAGTTTACACACTATGGATTAGAGCCTCTCAATTTAAATACCCCGATCTGTCATGTTAGTTATTTTGAGGCCAGTGCCTATGCTAATTTTGTAAAGGCTCGCTTGCCTACAGAGTTCGAATGGGAATATGCAGCCAAAAATACACCTTCAACAGAGATTAATAATCACTACCTAACACCTCAGCAAGCAAAGAGTGATACTGAAATAAATCAGTTAACTGATTCGTGTTGGCAATGGACGAACAGTGCATATTTACCATACCCCGGTTTTAAGCCTATTGAAGGAGTAGCAGGGGAATACAATGGTAAGTTTATGAATAACCAAATGGTGTTACGTGGTGGGTGTGTGTTTACCCCTCAAAACCATTTACGACAAACATACCGAAATTTTTATTACCCGCATCAAGCGTGGATGTGCAGCGGGATAAGACTAGCTAAGGATATAGTATGAGCCAAGTAACAGCGATTAAGCAAAGCAACATAACCGACACTGAATTTCTAAACGACGTGATAAGCGGATTAACTCAACAACAAAAAACGCTTCCGTGTAAATATTTTTATGATGATAAAGGTGCTGCATTATTTGAGCAAATAACAACCTTACAAGAGTATTATGTTACACGTACTGAGCTTTCTATATTAGAGCAACACTCAAAGTCGATTGCTCAAATGCTACCTGAAAACCTCTCTATTATAGAGCCCGGCTGTGGCTCGGGTAAAAAGGTAGCCTATTTATTAGCGCATATGGCAAACGTTAAAACCTTTGTACCGTTTGAAATATCTGAGGAGATGCTCAGTTATTCACTTGCACATTTGTCACCATTATTTCCAGATTTGGCAATTTCTCCATTATTAGGAGACTTTACACATAGCCAAATGGTCAAACAGCTAACCAAAGACACCGCTTTAGACAGTCAAACTAATTTGGTGTACTTTCCGGGGTCTACTCTTGGTAATTTTGCACCTGTAAAAGCAATTGAAATTATGAATAATTTCCATCGCTTATGTGGTTTAAATGGCTATGTGCTAATTGGCATTGATTTAGTAAAAGAGCGCCAAGTGTTACTTGATGCATATAACGATAAGTTAGGTATAACCGCCGCGTTTAATAAAAACTTACTACAACGTATTAATAACGAGTTAAATGGCACATTTAACTTAGACAATTTCAGCCACGAGTCACGCTTTAACGAGCAACATAGCCGTATCGAAATGCATTTAGTAAGTAATTGTACTCAAAGCGTGATTATAAATGATCAGCAAATAGACTTTATAGAAGGTGAAAGCATTCATACGGAAAACTCTCACAAGTACACGCTTGAGTCGTTTAAGCAGCTTGCAGCGCAAGCTAATTTAAAGTTAGAGCAAACATGGCAAGACGATAGTAACTATTTTGCCCTGTGCTTATTAAGACCGCTTTAAACGTTACTTAAGTCATGTTTAGTAAATGACAACTTTAGCATTGTTAAACTCATAGTTTAGCAATGCACCATTATTTGATTGTTGTATAAGCTTGGCTTTATTTAAACTGTACAGTCTAAATAGAAGGGGGGCAATAACAGATATCGCAGAGCCTGTAGCACTGTCTTCATTAACACCAAACTGGGGTGCAAAGTATCTAAAATGCGCTATGGCATTTTTCTTGTCTTTATTTTTTATACTAAGGGCAATTATTGCATTTTTGTGGAGTGCACACAAAGCTTTAAAATCAACGTGTACGCTTTTTAAATCGTCTTTTTTAACTGATTTATCGAATTCTTTACTAAATTCCTTATTAAATTCTTTATTAAATAACACAACCGTATAACCGTTTTTATCAGCGGTAGTGTAGGCTGCTTTTATTGCTACTGAAAACACACTTTGTAACTCACCTTCAGCTAACTCGCTTTTTTTAGGCTCTATGCTTTTTAGTAACAGCTGAGCGCGTTGTTTTTTTACTCTTATAGTAAAGCGCTCATTACTCATTGAAGTAAATACTTCAGGGCAATAACCCAAATAACCTATTAAAAAATTAGCGGCCGCTAAAGTGCCATGTCCGCAGCGTTTAATTTCACTTGTTTGGTTAAACCAGCGAATATTGCAATGGCGTTTAGTTATCTCATTTTGATTTAAAAATACGGTAGCTGGGTGAATTGATTGTGATGCAATATATTGCATTGTTTTTGATGTTAACCCATTTTTATAAATAACAATTAAAGCGCTTGAGCCTTTTAAGTTATTTGCAGAGCTATAAAAAACAGATTCGGTGGAAGTGAACTCTATAAAGCGAAGCGTAAGCCATTTAGGCTTACGCTTTGCTAAACAAAGAGTATTAACCTTTGCTTGCATATGCGTCGTTATGAACGCCTGCAGCACGACCTGATGGATCAGCATTGTTTTGGAACGATGCGTCCCATGCAAGTGCTTCAGGAGTCGAACACGCTACCGATTTACCATGCGGTACACATTTAGCTGATGCATCACCAGGGAAATGCGATTCAAAAATAGTACGGTAGTAGTAAGCTTCTTTTGAATCTGGTGTATTAATAGGGTATTTAAATTTTGCATTTGTAAGCTCTTGATCGCTCACTTGCTCATTTACAAACTCTTTTAAGGTATCAATCCAGCTGTAGCCTACACCGTCTGAAAATTGCTCTTTTTGACGCCATAGCACTTCATCAGGTAAGTAACCTTCAAAGCCTTCACGTAAAATGTGTTTTTCAATTTTTCCATCTTTACACATTTTAGCTTCAGGGTTGATACGCATAGCAACATCAACAAATTCTTTATCAAGAAACGGTACACGTGCTTCTACGCCCCATGCCGCCATTGATTTATTAGCACGTAAACAGTCAAACATATGCAGTTTTGATACTTTACGGTTTAGCTCTTCATGAAACTCTTGTGCGTTAGGGGCTTTATGGAAGTATAAGTAACCACCAAATAGCTCATCAGCACCTTCGCCAGATAACACCATTTTAATGCCCATCGCTTTAATTTGGCGAGCCATTAGGTACATAGGTGTAGAGGCACGAATTGTTGTTACGTCGTAGGTTTCTATGTGGTAAATCACTTCACGTAATGCATCAATACCTTCTTGAATGGTAAAAATGATAGGGTGGTGAATAGTACCAATCATGTCAGCTACTTTTTGTGCAGCCGCTAAATCAGGCGAGCCTTCAAGGCCTACTGAAAAAGAATGCAGCTTAGGCCACCATGCATCGCTTTCGTCGTTATCTTCAATACGTTTTGCAGCAAAGCGCTGGGTAATAGCAGAGATAACCGATGAGTCTAAACCACCAGAAAGTAATACACCGTAAGGCACGTCACACATTAATTGACGTTTAACGGCCGCTTCTAATGCATCTTTAACGTCTTGCGCTTCTGCGCTGTTATCTTTAACTGCATCAAATGTTTCCCAATCACGTTTGTAATAAGGCGTCATTTTGCCATCTTTGCTGTACAGGTAATGCCCTGGTGGAAATTCTTCAATATGCTTACAAATTGGAGAAAGTGCTTTTAGCTCAGAAGCAACGTAAAAGTTACCGTGCTCGTCGTGACCGGTGTAAAGCGGGATAATACCAATATGGTCACGGCCAATTAAGTAGGCGTCATTTTCTTCGTCGTATAAACAAAATGCAAAAATGCCATTTAGGTCATCTAAAAAGTCAGGTCCTTTTTGTTTATACAGCGCTAAAATAACTTCACAGTCTGATTGAGTTTGAAAAGTAAAATCAACATCTAGCTCTGCTGCAAGTTCTTTATGATTATAAATCTCGCCGTTAACCGCTAAAATATTTGTTTTTTCAGGATTGTATAAAGGCTGTGCACCGCTTGATACACCAACAATAGCTAAACGCTCATGCACTAAAATAGCTTTTTCAGATGCATATACACCAGACCAATCTGGGCCACGGTGTCTAAGCAGCTTTGACATTTCAATTGCTTGGGTACGCAATTGAGTGGGATCAGATTTAATATCTAATACCCCAAAAATTGAACACATAGTAACTCCTCATTCCTATTATGTGTGCAGCAGAGCCAATTTGCTGTGCTGCGAAACCTTGTTTTATCAGAAAAAATTACTCAAGTCACATAGCTTTTACAATTAATTAAGAATAATTTATGCACCAAGCTAGATGTAATTGCACCAAAGTGGTTAATGCGTAGTTCCTGCTGCTATTATTACGTCGCTATTATTGTTTAAAGCTTGTGCAATCATAACTCTCAGGGCATTAATAACGGTTTCTTCGCTCATGCTTGGTGCGCCATTGTGGTGCACAGCTTGGCTTGGTAAATAAGGAATATGCACAAAGCCACCTTTCATTACAGCGCAGTGATCATTTATGTAATGCATAAGACCATACATAACGTGATTACACACATACGTACCTGCTGTATTGGAAATGGCAGCAGGTATATTGCTGTTGTGCAATGCTTGTAACATGCGCTTTATTGGTAAGTTTGTGAAATAGGCATCAGGGCCATTTTTTTCTATTGGTGTATCGATAGGCTGCTTACCTGCATTGTCTTTAATGCGTGCATCGTCAACGTTTATTGCAATACGCTCAATTGATATTTCGCTGCGCCCACCAGCTTGGCCTATACATAAAACAACCGCCGGATTGTGCGACTCAATGGCGTTTATAAGCTGACTGATAGACGTATTAAATTCACAGGCAAGTTCTAGTGTGCATATTTTGTGTTTCATGATGATAGTTTCATCAAGTTTTTGCACTGCTTGCCAAGAAGGGTTTATAGCTTCGCCACCAAAAGGAGCAAAGCCAGTTATTAATACACACGGCATAGTAGAAGTTGATTTAGTCATTAAACACCAAGCTATACATTAAAATAATATTAACGGCGAGTAAGGAAACGGCCGTCGGAATTTGAACCTTTATTACATGGTACCTATTTTTTAAATCTAGGGCGTGTTGATTCTAGAATATTTTATAGGTTATTTTTAAGTGCAAGGCTCAATTGATGTAGGTGCCCGTCAAGTTTCTGCTTCGCCTTTGCTGCTTCTTCAAACGTTACATATTTAAATTCAACAGTATCTAAAGGTCTAAATTGTGCAAATTGATGTAAGTCGGCTTCAATTACAGTCCCTAAAAGAGGGTAACCCCCGGTTGTTTGACCATCGTTAAGTAGCACAATAGGCTCACCATTCGGTGGCAGTTGAATACTCCCAGGACTCACCCCTAGTGATGGCAAAGAGTGCGAATGTGCCAAATTATTTTTATGCTCAAGCCTTACGCCCATTCGGTTGCTGTTACTACTAACTTTAAATGCGGTAGATACAAAGTTGTTAAGTAAAGGCTCGCCTAACAAATTAGCATGAGGGCTTGGGTGCAGTCTTATAAGCTTGCGCTGGGCGGGAGCAATTGCGCCTACTTTTATAAACTCTCCATAATAAGGAGTAATAGGTATTTCATCACCAGTGGCGAGAGCTCTACCTTCAATACCACCAAAACATGCGTTTAAATCTGTAGATTTAGAGCTCATAACTTCAGTATTTTGTATACCGCCTTTCACTGCTAAATAAGCTCTTAATCCAGCTCTACCAGTAGCAAAGCTCAGTACTTGTTTATTTTTTACTGTGTATGTCCAACCAGGGTAAATTGCTTGTCCATCAAGGGTTGCTTGCAAATCTGCACCATGAAGCGCAATTACTGTGTCGCAGGTGAATTCCAGCTCGCACAGACCAACAGTTATTTCTAAAACGGCATCATTGTCGTTATTGTTAAGTAATCTATTAGCAATTATTTGTGCAAAGGGGTCTAAGCTGCCCGCTTTGCTTACACCTAGATGGCGGTAGCCATCACGGCCAAAATCTTGAATGGTAAGTAATACACCACTTTTAAGTACTTTAATCATGAGTTGCTCCTTTATTAACTAGCGGAACAAATTCAAGCGTATCGCCTGGTTGAATTAAACAAGGTTGCTCCGAGGTCGAATCAAACAAAGCAGTATCTGTATGACCTATTATGTGCCAACCACCAGGGGTATCTGCGGGGTAAATTCCGGTTTGTTCAGCACCTATCGCAACAGAGCCTTTAGGAACTTTAATGCGTGGCTCATCACGCCTTGGCGTATGTAATTGCTCTTCTAAACCATGTAGGTAAGCAAAACCGGGCTGAAAGCCTAAAAATAAAACGTGGTACTTGGTTTTACTATGAATATTAATAACCTCATCAGCGCTTAAATTATGATAACGAGCCACGTAATTAATATCCTCACCCTTGTATATGGTTTCGATTAAGTGATGTTGCCCTTTAAAAGTACTCGTTTTAATATCATTCCACAGCGAAGGTAGCACTTGTAACCACTTATTTAAGTGTTTATCTGATTTTAAATAGAGAGTGAGCGAGTTCATGGCTGGCACCAAATCGGTAAATTCATCAGTGCTTTTACAGTGGCTAGCTAAAGCCCAAATTTTCTTTTGAATAGAGAGTCTATCTGTAGCGTCTAAATGCGATGCATCAAGTAGTAAACTACTGTTTGTTAATGCATAAATATGGGGAGCTGGCTTCATTAAATAAACCTATTTGTACAACATAATTTAAACGTAACACAGTTTTATTAATTTATTTACACCATTGCGACTAAGTTGTTATGTTTAGTGTTTATTTACCCAGCTTACTTTAAGAGTGTTTTTATATTCAATTAATCGTATTTAACTTATTGAGGACTAAAACTTAATACATTTCGTACTAAATAAGTAATTAGGTTGAAATGAAAATTAAGATAAGGAGGTCTTAATTAGCACGCACTTGTTTATGAGGTACTTTATGAAACACCAGCATTTATTATATTTATCAGGCGCTGCTATTATATTTAGCGCAGGCAGCTTTGCTTTATCTATGGAAAAGGTAGAACACAGTAATGTAGAAGCCACCATGCATGTAGAAACCATTGTACTGGGGTCTGGTTGTTTTTGGGGAGCAGAAAAACGCTACGAAGCGCTTAATGGCGTTATTGATGCTGAGTCGGGTTATGCTGACGGTAATGGGTTTAAAGCAACGTACAGAAATATTACTGATCAGTCTCGTCGTTTTGACGAGAACAATTATGCTGAAGTTGTGCAAGTTATGTATAACAGCAATATAATTTCAGCAGAAGAACTCTTAAAAAACTATTTTGAAAGTCACGATCCTACGCAAAAAAATCGCCAAGGTAACGACATCGGTACGCAATATCGTTCAATTGTATTAACGACTACTGATGCACAAGCTAAAGTAGCTGAGCAAGTTAAATCGCAATATCAGCAGCTTTTAACTGATGCGAGCTACGGCAAAATCGAAACGGTTATTAAACCGCTTACAGGTTTTGTATCGGCAGAAGAATATCACCAAAATTATCTAGAAAAGAACCCTAATGGCTATTGCCCCGATCATTCTACAGGCGTAGTTTTTAATAAAACACCCGTAGAAAAAGCAGACAACAGTGCTCTACTCGCAGGTAAGCAAATAGTGGTACTTGATTCTCGTGATTACTGCCCGTACTGTGAAAAATTTAAAAAAGCAGTCGCAAATGATTACAAAGGCACAATACCTATGACATTTCGTCATGCTGACCAACTTAATGATTTAACTATTAAGTCAGCCACGTGGGCAACGCCGACTATTTTGTTTCTAGAAAATGGCGTTGAGGTATATGGCCGTCAAGGCTATGCAACACCTGAAGAGTTTTATAAAGCATTAGGCGCTTTTAAATTAGGTAACAGTGATGCTTATAAAGTTGCATTCGATGCACGAACAGATAGACCTTATTGTAAAGAGTACAAAGAGTTTAAAAATACACCTGATGGTACTTTTGTTGATAAATTAAGTGGAGAGCCGCTATTTGATACAAGCGATAGGTTTAACTCCGGTACTGGTTGGTTGTCGTTTAAGCACCCAGTAAAAAGTAGTGTAACGCAGCATGACGATAGCAGCTGGGGAATAACACGTATTGAGCTACGTTCTAAAAGTACAGGTATTCATCTTGGTCATTTATTCCCAGGAGAAGGCCCTAGAGGCACAGACCGCTACTGTATAAACGCAACAGTACTCGATTTTGTACCAAGAGATAAAAGCTAAACCTTTTACTTTGTAAAGCCTGATTTTAATCAGGCTTTTTTTTGAATAAAATAAAATAGATTTATCATATTCTTTGCAAATTTGTTAAAATTAAAGCGTTGAACTACACATCAATAATATAACTTAGGCTGTAAATGAATCAATTTATAAAAATAACAACGCAGTTAATGTATTTGCCTTTAGCTTTCTTAATTTTTATAACCGATGCTAAGTCGGCAACGCACTATGTCGTCGGTGTAGAGAATATAGAGTATCTACCTTACTTTGATGGTAGTGGAACAAATGGTGCTGACTATTATGGCTTCAGTGAAGAGTTGCTCAATTTATTTGCACAGCAGCACGATTTTGAATTTGAGTTTTACACGCTGCCAATTAATCGTCTTTATAAAGAATTCATTGATCACCATCATGTTGATTTTAAATATCCAGATAATCCACAATGGAAACCAAGTTATAAAGCTTCCTTTGGTGATTTAAATGAAATTATTTATTCGCAGCCAACCGTTGTGACTAAAACGGGTATTGCGAGTTTAAATAAAAATATCACTATTGATGAATGCGTTAGTTTTGCAACGGTGAGAGGGTTTACGTCTCAAAGCTTTAAACCTTTAATGAATAACGAAAACGTTGAGCTAATTGAAACAGCTAACGTAATGGAATTAATAGAGATGCTTTTAAAAGAGCGAGTGGAGTGTATTTACATATCTAACGATGTATTAAACTATAATATCGTTAAATATTTCAAATTAACCCGACCCGTTTATTTTCAAAACGAATTGCCGACAGATTTACAAGCCTTTTTATTATCGTCGATTGACTATCCTGAGGTAGTTAAGCAATTTGATACATTTTTGCTTTCACATAAAGTGCAAATAAGTAAATTAAAAAGAGAGTATCAAATAAAAAATTAACTAAAAAAGCCCCGTAAGTTATAACTTACGGGGCTTTTTAAAAGGTATTAACCTGTATATAACTATATTATGTATGTGCTTAATAATAAAAACAGTTCAAGCCAAGTCACCACCTAACTTGAACTGCTTTTCACACTGACAACATCTTCACACACAATATAAAGATTCTGTTTACTACGCTTACGTAGCCTTGTAATGCATATCATGTGGTTGAGCCAAGAATAAAAACAGTTCAAGCCAAGTCACCACCTAACTTGAACCGCTTTTCACACTGACAACATCTTCACACACAATATAAAGATTCTGTTTACTACGCTTGCGTAGCCTTGTAATGCATATCATGTGGTTTGAGCCAAGAATAAAAACAGTTCAAGCCAAGTCACCACCTAACTTGAACCGCTTTTTCACACTGACAACATCTTCACACACAATATAAAGATTCTGTTTACTACGCTTACGTAGCCTGGTAATGCATATCATGTGGTTGAGCCAAGAATAAAAACAGTTCAAGCCAAGTCACCACCTAACTTGAACCGCTTTTTCACACTGACAACATCTTACACACACAATATAAGATTCTTTTAACTGCTAAGTTTGAGTTACTAAAACTCAAAAGGTTGCATTTATTGCTCTTAAAAAACAAATTAACTAAGTTGTTTTGAGCTGATGAAGTAACTTTAATATTTAACTTTATTTTCGACAAACGATAAAAATGAAACCAATGAGTGAAAAAAATTAAACTATAGACTTTAGTCTAATGCTCGGCGTTAAGTTTATGTATTTAAATAAAAAATATTATTCAAATTTGCAGGGGGTTATACCAATCTTCTTATATATGGGGTCTATTTAACGTTAAGAAAATTACGCTAGAACTAGGCAAAAATTTTTGTATCTAGTTGTTCTCGGCAATTGCTCCCTGCATTGCTCTACCTCCTGCATCCATGCAGTCGTAAATAAAAAATTTTTAACGACGTAATAGTGCAATTTAATTCGTTAAATTGATCAAAGATTTATGCAGGTTGGTATTAGACGAGTTCAGTAATAAAACACAGAGTGGGTTCTATTAATGAACTCGTCTAATAGGGGATTATTCTTGGATTTTTCTAAACGTATTTACAACCCACTTCGCAAATAAATCAAGCGGGTGATTAGGCGTGCTTGATTCGTGCTGCACTAAATAGTATTTATCTTTAGTTGTTAAAGGCTGCTCGAATAATTTGTACAGCCATTGCTCATCTAACCAGCTTTGACTAATAGGCAGTGGAATAAGCGCAATACCCATGCCTTGCTGCGCTGCACGCGCTACACCAAACATGCTATCTATTTGAATAATCTGCGAAGGAGAAAAGTCATCAATACCCGCTTTTTCGGCCCACTGGTGCCATGCCCAAGGGCGAGCTTTGTGGAGGATCAGCGGAACTTGGTTAAGCGCTTGACGATGATCGTCCCTCCATTGATCGAGCAATTTTTTATTACATGCAGGAATATATTCAAGGTTAAACAACTCTGTTGCTAATCCTTCAGTAGGTTTACCTGAGGACAATACAATAGATAAATCGCTATGACGCGTTAACTCTTTGCGTGTTTTAAGCGTGTCCATTTGCAGGTTTATATTAGGGTGCTCTGACGTCCACTCACTTAATTTAGGCATGAGTAGCTCGCTGGCAAAAAACTCAGGCAACGTAATTGTCAAATTTGTATTTTGCTGCATCTGACTAAACTCGTTAATGGTGCCCTCTAACATTGTGATGATAGGAGACACAGCATCAAAAAAGTTTTTACCCGCTGTGGTTAAGCTAATTGAACGCGTTTTACGTTGAAAAAGTTCAATACCAAGTTGTTCTTCAAGTTGTTTTATTTGATGGCTTACCGCAGACGGCGTTAAGTACAGCTCATTAGCTGCATGCTTAAAACTTAGGCTTCTTGCGGCAAAGCAAAAAGAGCGAAGGCCACGAATAGGAGTTTGCATGTTTTCCAGAATTATTTAATTTATTGAGACGCCTTACTTAGGCAAAATTTGAACCAACTATTTAATATATAAATATCAGTAGGTTAAAAATAAATTTAACGCTAGTTCACAAAAAGGGTGCAGACTATCCACAAAATAGTGCAAAGAATCTAAGCGCTTACATTTAATTTATATTTGTATTATAGATAAAATTTACTACAGATGTATGAATGACGGTAAAAATAATGGCAAAAGATAAAAAAAATCCCTCGTGAGAGGGATTTTGGGTAACTCAGCGCCATTGGCACTGGGAATGAGGTCGGTACAGGGTAAAGCGTTATTTTTAAGCTAAAGCCTAAAAAACCATTTCTGGTACTTCACCGTCAACAAGTAATTTACCTGCTGTTTTACTAATGATTTCATCAACAGTTACGCCCGGAGCGCGTTCTAATAAATGAAATGCGCCGTCTTTAACTTCTAGTACGGCTAAGTCTGTTACTATTTTTTTAACGCAATTAACGCCAGTAAGCGGTAAAGAGCAGGCTTCTAATAGTTTAGAGTCACCATGCTTACTTGCATGGGTCATAGTAACAATAATATTTTTCGCGCCAGCGACTAAATCCATCGCGCCACCCATGCCTTTAATCAGCTTTTTAGGGATCATCCACGATGCGATGTTGCCGTTCTGGTCAACTTCAAATGCACCCAGAACAGTCAAGTCTACATGACCACCCCGTATCATGGCAAAACTATCTGCACTATTAAATATGGCTGCACCTTTAGCTGCTGTCACGGTTTCTTTACCCGCGTTAATCATATCGGCATCTAGCTCTGCTTTAGTAGGGTACGGGCCCATGCCTAAAAGGCCATTTTCGGACTGTAACATAACTTCAATATCATCCGGTACATAGTTTGCGACGAGTGTCGGAATTCCTATGCCCAAATTTACGTAGTAACCGTCTTGAAGTTCTTGTGCAACGCGCATTGCAACTTGTTCACGTGATAATGCCATAATTATGCTCCTGCTTAATCTCGTGTTGTTACACGTTCAATGCGTTTTTCAAAGCTGCCTTTAATAACGCGATTTACAAAAATACCTGGGGTATGAATTTGGCTTGGCTCAAGCTCACCCGGCTCTACAATCTCTTCTACTTCGGCAACGGTAATTTTGCCAGCCGTTGCCGCCATTGGATTAAAGTTCATTGCCGTGTGTCTAAACACTAAATTACCGTAACGATCGGCTTTCCATGCTTTTACTATGGCAAATTCACCCGTTATAGATTCTTCTAAAATATACGGGCGACCATTAAACTCTTTTACATCTTTACCCTCAGCCACAGGAGTACCGTAACCGGTTGCCGTGTAAAACGCAGGTATACCCGCGCCACCAGCACGCATTTTTTCAGCAAGTGTACCTTGAGGTGTAAGCTCTACATCAATTTCGCCACTCAATAACTGCTGCTCGAATAGGGCGTTTTCGCCAACGTACGAGGCAATTACTTTTTTAATTTGTTTGTCTTGTAATAAAATACCTAAACCAAAGTCATCAACACCACAGTTATTAGATACTACAGTTAAGTTTTTTGTTTGCATGTGCTTAATTTGTTTAATTAAGCCCTCAGGAATACCACATAAACCAAAACCACCGGCAATAATGGTATCGCCGTCTTTTAATCCTTCCATTGCAGCTTCGTAGCTATATACTACCTTATCAAAACCGGCCATGAGTCTCTCCTCATTGTGTGCTATTTATTGTTAACTATCTTGAATCATCATTTTATAAGATAGCTATTTAGTGTGTAGTGCCACAGATACTTTGCTCACAGGTTGCTTACCAAGTGCTTTGGTTATCTCCCAGCCAGCGTCACTTAACCTTTGTAAATCAATTCCGTGTTCAATGCCAAGCCCTTGCAGCAAGTAAACTACATCTTCGGTGGCAACATTTCCTGACGCACCCTTAGCATAAGGACAGCCACCAAGGCCTGCAACTGCCGCGTCAACCGTTGCTATACCTAGGCTTAAGGCTGCGTAAATATTTGTAAGCGCTTGACCGTAAGTATCATGAAAATGCACGGCCAGCTTGGTTTTATCAATGTGCGTTAAAAGTAACTCGATTAATTGCGTTACTTTTTTAGCGGTGCCAACACCAATGGTATCGCCAAGACTTACTTCGTAACATCCTAAATCTAACAGCTTTTGCGATACACTAAGTACTGCTTGTGGGTCAATCTCACCCTCATAGGGGCAACCTAGCACACAGCTTACATAACCACGTACGCGAATATTATTCGCTTTAGCAAACGCCATTACTTCGCTAAAACGTTCAATACTTTCATCTATTGAGCAATTTATGTTTTTTTGACAAAACGACTCACTCGCAGCGGTAAATATAGCAAACTCTTTAATGCCAACAGCATGCGCTGCTTGTGCACCTTTTAAGTTAGGTGTAAGGGCACTTAAATTTACGTCAGGTAAATCTAGCGCTGATATTACATCAGCTGAGTCTGCCATTTGTGGCACCCATTTAGGGGAGACAAACGCGCCAGCTTCAATATTTTTTAAACCTGCAGCGCTTAGGGCGTTAATAAGCGCTACTTTATCGGCTGTGCTTACTGTTTTTTCGTTTTGTAGGCCGTCTCGCGCGCCAACTTCAACAATACGTACTTTACTTGGAAAGGCACTCATTATGCACCTTCCTCAGTTGTATCTTCTACTATCGCAAGCAGAGCGCCATGCGTTACTAATTCGCCTTCACCAAAACAGTAGCTTTTTAAAATGCCGTCGTGTGGTGCGTTAAGCGTGTATTCCATTTTCATGGCTTCGATAATAACAACCGCATCGCCTTTGGTGATTGTGCTACCAATGTCGATTAAATGCTTTACTACCGTGCCATTAAGCGGCGCGGCAAGTGGCAGTGCTTCACTTTCGTGCGAACTAATGTAATGTTTATCAACTAGCTCAAACTTAGTTTGCAGTGCTTTATTCATCACTGTCACACTATTGCCAACAGTATTATTACCTACCGTAGTTACGTGCGCGCTATGTTTTTTGCCGTTAATAAATACACTACACAGATTATTATTTAATGTGCCTTGTAGATTAAAAACGTGCTCGTTATGCGTAATACTATAGCCCGCTGTGGTTTTTATAGCGCTTAGCTGTAAATCGGCAAAAGGGATTTTAATTGCTTGCGGAGCATTGAGTGTAAAACCGCTTAGTTGTTGCCAAGGGCTTGCACTGTTTGGCGCATTTTGGGTGTTAGTTAACGATTCTAAATATGCAAAAGCACCAATAAGTTGGCTTGCTTGTAATAACGATTTATCAACCGCAACTAACGAGTCGCCTTGCTCTGCAATAAAGTGTGTACTTGGCGCACCTTGTTTAAACGTAGGGTGGCTTACTAAGTTATGTAAAAAGCCAATGTTAGTGCTAAAACCCGCTAAATGAAATTGCTCAAGGGCGTGTTGTAAACGGCTCAAGGCTTGTTCGCGATTGTCGTCGTGCACAATAAGTTTTGCAATCATCGGATCGTAAAACGGGCTGATTTCGTCGCCTTGTGCAATGCCTGTATCAATGCGTACAAATTCGCTGTTAAGGGGGGTATGTAGTGCTTCAATAGTGCCCGAACACGGAATAAAGTCGTTGGCTGGATCTTCTGCGTATATACGCGCTTCAAAGCTATGGCCCTGCAATTGAATATCACTTTGTGTCAGTGGCAGTGTTTGCCCACCCGCAATATTAATTTGCCAATTGACTAAATCTACACCGGTTACCATTTCGGTCACTGGGTGTTCTACTTGAAGGCGCGTATTCATTTCCATAAAGAAAAATTCATCGCCACACAGTAAAAACTCAACCGTACCTGCGCCTCTATAATTTATAGCCAGTGCACAACGTACAGCCGCTTCGCCCATTTCTTTGCGTAGTTCGTCAGATAAACCCGGAGCAGGGGCTTCTTCAATTACTTTTTGATGACGACGTTGCAAAGAACAATCACGATCGCCTAAATAAACACAGTTACCGTAGTTATCTGCAAATACTTGCACTTCAACATGGCGAGGTTGGTTTACGTAGCGCTCAAGCAATACTAAATCGTTACCAAAACCGGCAATTGCTTCACGTTGCGCGCCCTCAAGTGCACTCACAAATTGTTTGGCGTTTTGTACAACGCGCATACCTTTACCACCGCCACCAAAGGCGGCTTTAATTAGTACAGGGTAGCCAATTTTTTCAGCTTCACTTTGTAAAAAAGCAGGATCTTGTTTATCACCGTAATAACCAGGTACTAACGGCACGTTAGCAGCTGCCATTATTTCTTTAGCGCGAGTTTTAGACCCCATTGCTTCAATGCTACTTGCTGGTGGCCCTACAAAAGCAATGTTGTTAGCTTCGCAGGCTTTAGCAAATTCGCTGTTCTCAGATAAAAAACCATAGCCCGGGTGAATACAATCAGCGCCGCAATCTTTGGCAACTTGCAAAATTTTGTCTGCTACTAAATACGAATCTTTACTTGGCGCAGCGCCAATATGGTAAGCCTCGTCAGCCATTTTTACGTGCCCGGCATGTTTGTCTGCATCAGAATAAACCGCGACCGTGGTTAAGCCCATTTGTTTTGCACTGCGCATTACACGGCACGCAATTTCTCCACGATTGGCAATCAGTATTTTTTGTAATCGTTGTGTGTTCATAATTAATCCTACAGTTGCCATTGTGGTGGGCGTTTATCAAAAAAGGCACTTAGCCCTTCTTGACCTTCTTCAGATACGCGAATTTTTGCAATACGCTCAGCAGTAAGCTCAATGAGTTCATCGGTAATTTCTTTATTTGCTACATCGTTAATTAATGCTTTTGCGGCTTTTACTGCAATAGGTCCGTTATCAATCAGTGTTTGCAGCATATTATCGAGCGCACAGTCTAAATTACCGGTTACTTGATGGATTAAACCAAGTTGCTTAGCAGTATGTGCATCAAACACTTCAGCCGTTAAAAAGTACCTGCGAGCAGCGCGCTCACCGATAGCTTTAATGACGTATGGACTAATAACCGCCGGAATAAGACCCAGCTTTACTTCGCTTAAACAAAATTGTGCATCGTCTTTACTTAGGGCTATGTCGCAACAGGCTATTAAGCCCAGAGCACCACCAAAAGCAGCACCTTGCACAGCACAAATTGTAGGGTGTGGCGAGCTTGCTAATACCTGCATTAATTTAGCTAATTGCATTGAATCAGCTAGGTTATCGGCGTAGTTGTTATCAGCCATCGACTTCATCCAGGCTAAATCGGCGCCAGCTGAAAAGTGTTTACCCTCTGTTTTTAAAACCAAAGCGCGAATATCAAGCGTATTTGCATGTTCAATACACTGAATCAGCTCGTGTATTACTTCACTGTTAAATGCGTTTCTTTTTTCTGGGCGGCTTAACACAAGTACAGCCACATTAGATTTTGTTATTTGTAGTGTTACTGACATTTTGCGCTCCGGTTACATTCTAAATACGCCAAATTTCGAATCACGTTTTGGTGCGTTATTCGCAGCCGTTAACGCAAGCCCTAATACATTACGCGTATCGGCAGGGTCTATAATGCCGTCGTCCCACAAGCGTGCGCTTGCGTAATACGGATGACCTTGCTCTTCGTACTGATCAATAATTGGCTTTTTAAAGTCACTAATTTCTTGCTCGCTCATGCTTTGGCCTTTGCGTGCTAAACCATCTTGTTTAACTTGCGCCATTACACCCGCTGCTTGCTCGCCGCCCATAACCGAAATACGGGCATTAGGCCACATCCACATCATGGTTGGTTCAAATGCACGGCCACACATTCCGTAGTTACCTGCGCCGTAAGAGCCGCCAATAAGTACTGTAAATTTAGGCACATCAGCACACGAAACCGCCATCACCATTTTAGCGCCGTGCTTTGCAATGCCTTCGGCTTCGTATTTTTTACCCACCATAAAGCCGGTAATATTTTGTAAAAACACTAAAGGAATATTGCGCTGAGCACACAGCTGAATAAAGTGCGCGCCTTTTTGCGCCGACTCACTAAATAAAATACCGTTATTAGCCACTATGCCAACGGGGTTGCCATAAATGCTGGCAAAACCTGTGACTAACGTTTCACCAAAGTAGCGTTTAAATTCATCAAATGATGAGTCATCTACAGTGCGCGCTATTACTTCGCGTACATCAAATGGCTTTTTAAGGTCGGTGCCCACAATGCCGTAAAGCTCGTTAATGTCGTAACGTGGTGGCTTTACATCCTCTAGAAGAGGGGCTGTAGGGCGTGTGTAATTAATGCGCTCAATACATTGGCGCGCAATAGACAGCGCATGAGCATCGTTTTCAGCGTAGTGATCGGCAACACCCGAAATTTTACAGTGCACATCGGCGCCGCCTAGTTCTTCGGCGGTTACTTCTTCGCCTGTTGCTGCTTTTACAAGGGGCGGACCTGCTAAAAATATAGTGCCTTGCTCTTTTACAATAATGCTTTCATCGGCCATTGCAGGTACGTACGCACCACCAGCGGTACATAACCCCATTACCACGGCAATTTGTGGAATACCTTTACCCGACATACGGGCTTGATTGTAAAAAATACGACCAAAATGCAGCTTATCCGGAAATACATCATCTTGCTCTGGCAGATTTGCACCGCCCGAATCGACCAAATAAATACACGGTAAGTGGCAACGCTCTGCAATGTCTTGTGCACGTAAATGCTTTTTAACAGTTAGCGGAAAGTAAGTACCGCCTTTAACCGTGGCATCGTTTGCAATAATCATGCATTCAATGCCTTTAACACGGCCAATGCCGGCTACAACACCTGCGCACGGTATAGCTTGTTCGTACACACCAAATGCCGCAAATTGCGAAATTTCTAAAAAAGGTGAGCCTTCGTCAATTAACGTACTTATACGGTCGCGTACAAATAATTTACCACGGCCTTCGTGGCGCTCTTTTAACGCAGCGCCTCCGCCTTGGCTAATAGTGGCTACTTTACTGCGTAAATCATCCACCAGCGCCGACATATTTTTATGGTTTTGCACAAACGTTGGATCGTGAGGATTAACGCTCGATTTTAAAATCGTCATGGTTTAATCCTTAACGGCTTTCAGTGAAAAGTTCGCGGCCAATAAGCATGCGGCGTATTTCTGATGTACCTGCACCAATTTCGTATAGTTTGGCATCACGAAGCAGGCGGCCTGTGGCGTATTCGTTTATGTAGCCATTGCCACCTAAAATTTGAATCGCATCAAGCGCCATTTTAGTCGCAAGCTCTGCTGCATATAAAATGGCACCGGCAGCATCTTTACGGGTTGTTTCGCCACGGTCACAAGAGCGAGCTACCGTATACACATATGAACGGGCAGCATTCATTTGTGTATACATGTCGGCTACTTTGCCCTGAATTAACTGAAATTGACCAATAGGGGTGTCAAACTGTTTACGCTCATGAATGTACGGTACTACTATGTCCATACACGCTTGCATTATGCCAAGCGGGCCAGCTGCAAGTACTACACGTTCGTAATCAAGGCCACTCATGAGTACTTTAACGCCTTCGTTTAAGTTACCTAAAATGTTCTCAGCAGGTACTTCACAGTTTTCAAATACTAGTTCACAGGTGTTTGAGCCGCGCATGCCCAGTTTGTCGAGCTTTTGCGCCGTTGAAAAACCAGGGAAGTTGCTCTCAACAATAAACGCGGTAATGCCTTTAGCGCCGGCGTTTAAATCTGTTTTAGCATAAATTACTAACGTGTGTGCGTCAGGACCATTGGTGATCCACATTTTGTTGCCGTTTAAAATGTACTTATTGCCTTTTTTTTCGGCTTTAAGTTTCATCGATACAACGTCAGAGCCCGCATTAGGCTCGCTCATTGCAAGGGCACCAATGTGTTCGCCACTAATAAGCTTTGGTAAGTATTTTTCTTTTTGAGCTTGTGTACCGTTACGGTTAATTTGATTAACACACAGGTTTGAATGTGCTCCATAGCTTAAACCTATAGAGGCACTGGCACGGCTAATTTCTTCCATAGCAATAACATGTTCTAAGTAACCTAACCCAGCGCCGCCAAGTTCTTCAGATACGGTCATACCCAGTACGCCCATTTCGCCCATTTGAGCCCAAAGTTGATTTGGAAAAGCGTTATCTAAGTCAGTTTTTTCAGCAAGAGGGGCAATTTCCTGACTCGCAAAACTGTTTACGTGGTCGCGGATCATATCGGCGGTTTCGCCAAGGCCAAAGTTCATTTCTTTATATAGTGAAATAGTGCTCATGATTCATTCCTGTGTGTCGTCAGTGTGTTGTTATTCTTAAAATAGGCTACTCGTCTATTTTGTTCAGTGTGTCTCTGCAGCGGCGCTCGGCAGTCACCAACTCCATAAGAACAACTTTAATGTCGTCCATTTGTTGAGATAAGTCAGACTTTTTATCGGCTATTAAATCAAGCATGGTAACCAGCTGCTTAGCACTCGACTTATCAGCGTCGTACAGTTCAAACAAACGGCCTGTTTCAGCAAGCGTAAAGCCCAATCGTTTACCACGTAATATTAGTTTTAAACGCACTTTGTCGCGTTTTGAATAAATACGTGTTTGACCATTACGCTCTGGGGTTATTAACCCTTGGTCTTCGTAAAAGCGAATAGAGCGGGTTGTAATGTCAAATTCTTTAGCGAGTTCGCTAATGCTGAATGTTTGTTCATTACTGGCCGGCATTTTGGCTGAGCTTGCAAAGTTTGTTTGATTATCTGGTTTCATAATTGTATTTACCTCATTCGAATAACCCCAATATAAGTGAAGTTTACGTAAAGGTAAAGCTTGGTGTGTTTTGAAACTATTTATAAAGGAGTGTTGGCGCGAAAAGTTGACTTATTTTATTAATTTTCAGTAGGTTAATTTTATTTCCTCAGTGTGGCCTAACAGCTGGAAAATAATGCTTACACTTATAAAACTAAAAATTAAGCTGTTTTTAGTTGACGTTGGCGTAAACGTTAGTATTGTGTGTAGGTATTAAATAATAAATGAATACTAAATTAATAGAGCAAATATACTAACAATTATTTGCATTAAATTACAACGGAGTTAGTTATGACTTTAGAATCAGTGGTAATTGTAGCAGCAAAACGCACCCCAATGGGTGGTTTTATGGGAGCGTTAAGTGATGCGCAGTCTACCGAGCTTGGCGCTACCGCTATTGCCAGTGCACTTGCACAAACTGGTTTAGCTAATAACGCTATAGATGAAGTAATTATGGGCTGTGTATTACCAGCAGGGCTTGGGCAAGCGCCCGCACGCCAAGCAATGTTAAAAGCAGGCCTGGCACTTAGCACCGGTGCTACAACAATTAACAAAGTATGTGGCTCTGGTTTAAAAGCCGCCATGCTTGCAAACGATTTAATTAAAGCAGGCTCTATCCAATCTGCCATTGCCGGTGGCATGGAAAGCATGACAAACGCACCGTACTTTATTCCAAAAGCACGTGGCGGTATGCGAATGGGTCACGGCGAAATAAAAGATCACATGATGAGCGACGGCCTTGAAGATGCTTACGATAACAAAGCAATGGGTTGTTTTGCACAAGACACCGCCGACGAGTACGGCATTGGTCGTGAGCAAATGGATGCGTTTGCATTAGGCTCATTAAGTAAAGCTAAAGCAGCAATACAAAATGGCAGTTTTGATAACGAAGTTGCCCCGCATACGATGCAAACACGCAAAGGCGATGTAACAGTTTCGATTGACGAGCAACCAGGTAACGCCCGCCCAGAAAAAATTCCAAGTCTGCGTGCAGCCTTTAAAAAAGACGGCACCATTACAGCCGCTAATTCATCGTCAATTTCAGACGGTGGCGCAGCGCTTATATTAATGAGCGAATCAAAAGCAAAAGAGCAAGGCTTAACACCGCTTTGTAAAATTGTAGCGCACAGTACTCACTCTCAAAAACCAAGTGAATTTACAGTAGCGCCAGTAGGTGCAATAAGCAGCGTGCTTGAAAAAGCAGGCTGGGCTGTAAACGACGTTGACCTTTGGGAAATTAACGAAGCATTTGCCATGGTAACCATGCTGGCTATTAACGAGTTAAAACTTGATGAAAGCAAAGTAAACGTTAACGGCGGTGCATGTGCATTGGGTCATCCAATTGGTGCAAGCGGCGCGCGTATTTTAGTAACGCTTATTCATGCACTTAAAAACCGAGGCCTTAAAAAAGGCATTGCGTCTTTATGTATTGGTGGCGGTGAAGCGGTTGCTATGGCCGTAGAAGCTTACTAATTAGGGTTACATGAATAGCTAGGCGAATACTTTAACGAATAACTATAAAGGCGCTGCACTCATAATACTAACAAAGCGGCGCTACCAATTTTAAAAGAGAACACACAACTCACACACTAGGATTTAATCATGCACCAAGTACCACTACTTATTAATGGCGAATTTATTCAATCAGCGTCAAAAGAGCTTATCGATGTTATAAACCCAGCAACTCAAGAAGTACTTGCACAAGTGCCATGTACCACCGAGTCAGAAATGGACGCGGCAATTGCCTCAGCCTCAGAGACGTTTAAAACATGGAAAGACGTACCCATTACTGAACGTGCTCGCATTATGATGAAGTACGCAGCGCTATTAAAAGAACATCACGATGAGCTTGCTACCATTATTTGCCACGAATTGGGTAAAACGTTTGAAGATGCAAAAGGCGATGTTTGGCGTGGTATTGAAGTAGTAGAACAAGCCGCTAACGCACCATCATTAATGATGGGTGAAACAATGGAAAACGTAGCGCGCAAAATCGATACGTATTCTTACATGCAGCCACTTGGCGTGTGTGCCGGCGTTACCCCGTTTAACTTCCCTGCAATGATCCCACTTTGGATGTTCCCGCTGGCTATTGTGTGTGGTAACACCTTTATTTTAAAACCGTCTGAACAAGATCCACTTACACCAATGCGCTTAGCAGAGCTATTTATTGAAGCCGGCGCACCAAAAGGCGTATTACAAGTTGTTCACGGTACAAAACCACAAGTAGACCGCTTACTAGAAGATAAAGCAGTGCGCGCTATTTCGTTTGTTGGCTCGTGTGGTGTAGGTGCTTATATTTATTCTAAAGGCACACAAAATCTTAAACGCGTGCAAGCGTGTGTTGGCGCTAAAAACCACATGGTTATTATGCCAGATGCAAGTAAATCGCATGTCGTAAACAACCTAGTAGGCGCATCGGTAGGTGCTGCTGGTCAGCGTTGTATGGGGATTTCGGTTGCTGTATTTGTAGGTCAAGCAAGTCAGTGGGTAGATGAAATTAAAGCAGGCTTTGAAAATGTACGCCCAGGCGTGTGGGATGATGCAAACGCGGCATACGGACCACAAACATCAAAAGCAGCAAAATCGCGTATTTTATCGCTTATTGCTGGTGGTAAAGAGCAAGGCGCTACCTGTTTAATTGATGGTTCTGACTTTACAGTTGAAGGGTATGAGCAAGGTAACTGGGTTGGTCCAACATTATTTACCGATGTAACCAAAGAGATGGATTTATACAAAGAAGAAATATTTGGCCCCGTGCTAGCGTGTATGTTTGTAGATACGCTTGATGAAGCAATCGCACTTATTAACGACAGCCCTTACGGTAATGGCACCTCATTATTTACGTCAAGTGGCGCAGTAGCTCGTAAATTTCAACACGAAATTGAAGTAGGGCAAGTAGGTATTAATGTGCCAATTCCGGTGCCACTTCCGTTCTTTTCGTTCACCGGTTGGAAAGGCTCGTTTTACGGCGATACACACACGTATGGTAAACAAGGTATTCGTTTTTACACAGAAACTAAAACGATTACCTCACGTTGGTTTGAAGACGACATTGCGTCGGGTCCAAACATGAGCATTAACTTAAAGTAATCATGATTAAAACGAATAACTGAATAACTAATAATAAAAAAGATGGGCGCGAAGGCTACTTCACACACAATACACACATAAGCCTTCGCCGCTCGTCACTAACTATCCCTTTAATGGGAAAGCGACACGCAACAAACACACAACAACAAACACACAACTAAAGAGGTCTCTACCATGGACTTTAACTTATCAGAAGATCAACAAGCCTTTGCGCAAACTGCACGACAATTTGCCGAGTCGGAACTTGCACCCTATGCGGCAAAATGGGATCGCGAGCATATTTTTCCTAAAGACACAATTAAAGCAGCGGGCGAACTTGGTTTTTGTGGTTTATACACGCCAGAGGAAGCAGGCGGCCTTGGCTTATCTCGTTTAGATTCGAGCATTAT
>NZ_PJBR01000036.1:0-34062 GCF_002863625.1 Pseudoalteromonas sp. MelDa3
TTAGTAAGCGCCTTTTTACTGCATAGAAGAAAATCTTAAATAGCTTCTTCATCTTCCTCAGCAGTACGAATACGTATTACACGCTCAACATCAGTGACAAATATTTTACCGTCACCGATTTTTCCTGTTTGTGCCGTTTTTACAATAACTTCAATTGCACGGTCTACATCTTCATCAGTCAATACAATATCAAGTTTTACTTTAGGTAAAAAATCAACCATATACTCTGCGCCACGATATAACTCAGTGTGACCTTTTTGACGTCCAAAGCCTTTAACTTCGCTTACCGTCATACCTGTAATACCTACATCCGACAACGCTTCACGCACATCGTCTAACTTAAAAGGTTTGATAATTGCTTCTATTTTTTTCATATTAATTACTTTTGAAAGCTCCAGTTGCCTCGATTTTAGACAATCATGATGCTCATAGCAAACAAAGCGATTGAATTACGGTGATAAAACAACCGATCATGGTATAATTTATTGTATAAAAATAGCGATACTTAAATGACTAGCAGTAAATGAGATTAATATGAAAAATAAACAAAACGGATTCACTCTTTTAGAACTCATGGTAACCGTTGCTATCGTTGGGATCATTGCATCCATTGCGATCTGGAATAGCAGCGATATGCTAGAAGAAAATAGAGCTGAGAATTTTTTGTTGGAATTAAAAAGAAGCATTACTTATGCACGCTCTCAAGCGGCAAGTACGGATGAAATAGTTATTTTATGTCCCGCACAAGAAGGCGCTATTAAACAAGCTAAAGATGAGTTTGAATGTGAACCAGAATGGGACACGAATAAAATCATTGTTGTTTTTGTTGATGCTGATAACAATGGAAGTTATAACGTAGCTAACGATGCCTTGTTGAGAGTTATAGAGGATATTCCTGCAACTGATAGCCTTAGTTATAGTGGTAACGAGACAAGTCTTCGTTTTAATACCAGTGGTCGTATTACAACAAATCCGGGAGACTTTATCTATTGCCCTAATAGTGATAATGAAAATAACAAAGCTTTAACAGTATCTCAATCTGGTACTTCTTTTTATACTGGTGATACAGCTCAGACTTGCGGTTAAAAAACATACAAATTAATCTTGTCATATTTGTATCATTTACTAGACTGAGTTAATCATTTATTAACTCAGGTCTTCAAGGATGAGATTATCAATATCAAAAAACAAGGGAGTGACACTTCTTGAATTAATGGTTTCAATTGCTGTTGTCAGTGTAATCAGTCAATTATCGATGTGGTTTTATCCAGACTTCTTGGCTAAAAACCGATTAGATAACCATGTGAATCTACTACACCGAAATATAAATTATGGCCGTCTTTACGCAATTGAAAATGGTACTTACGTCACGCTTTGCGCACTAAAAGGCAGTCAATGCACAAAGGACGAGTGGGATGGTCAAGTGTCACTATTTATCGACAAAGATAAATCAACGACTCTAGATGATGATGAGTTACTCTTAAGCACTTTCGAGGATGTTCATGATGCTGATACTTTAGAGTATCCGCGCAACGCCATTACATTTCGTCCAGATGGTTCTTTAAATGGTTTTCAAAATGGGACTTTTATATATTGCCCCAATAGCGATAAAGCCAATCTCGAAGGATTGGCTTTATCTGTAAGTCAAACGGGTAGAATTCGCATCAAATCAACTGATAAGTGTCAGAAGAAGTAATCTAGGCTATCGACCCCAGCAATAGTCAACATCTGAGTCTCCTTTAGACCCTTTTGCACCTTTGAGGCCTGTGTCAGTAATTGTAAGCTCTTTACAATCATTATCGCCTTTTACAGCACCGTCTATAGGTTTAGCTGTAATAGTGAAGGTATTGCTATCGACTACCTTTATGGATAGCTCAAAATGGCCATTTTCGGTTTTACTTTGCAATCCTAAATCAGTAAATGTCTCTGTATATTCCCTATTATCGACAAAATATTGCTCTTCCTTGTTTGCAGCATCTAACAATGCTGCAGCAGCTTCAGCGCGCGAAGCACGCTTTACATATTCTGTATAATTAGGAAGCGCTATTGTAGCTAAAATGCCGACAATAGCAACGGCTATCATCAGCTCAATTAAGGTAAAACCACGTTGTTTTTTTATCATTTAAGCCTCCTTAATCGTCTTCATTCTGTATATTTTCATCATTCTCTTCATGCTTATATATATAAGTTTGCTGAGTTTTAAAACCAAACCCTAATGCTTTGTCATTAACAAGTTGTATTTTATCATCTACAACTTTTAATCCTGGGCCTGTAATTTCAAGTGGTTGGAGCGGGTTTTCAGCATTTTCACCTTTGATGCCCGGACCAATTAAATAAAACTGACTTTTTACTTCCTCATCAGGATCATCATCGCATTTTCCGTTATCATCACTATCTGCACATGAAGAACCAAAATAAAGTTGGGGCGTATCTGGCACCTCTGTACTTGTAGCAAATTTCAGATCGTCATAAACTTTAGTACCGTAGTGCAAATGAAATGCGTAAAGAGAGCCCCCTCCTCCACTTAATGAACATTGATTTTTAATTGATGAATCCAACGTCGGAGTAAAAGATGTAAAATAAGCAACACCACCAACAACGGTTGCCGCAGCTAACGACTTTTCACCATTAGCGAGTTTATAACGCCACCCAACAAAATCATTCGCAAGTTTGTCTTCTAATTTTACAAACTCAGTTACACTATTTAAAGCGCTGCCAAATTCATCATCATTCATCTCCATTAACATACTATGCGTTATAGCTTTAGGCGCAGATTCGAATAATTTAGTAACCGTATTTTCATCTCTAATCATAAATAATTCGTCAGCTGTGCCCGCTCCGTTCGGATTTGAACGATTTCCACTACCAATCACAATAGCATCATAAGGTGTATCTAATCGAGTGACTACACCATCTTTAATAGTTACTTTACTAAACATAGTTCTCGCCACCACAGGCTTGTAAAAAAAACGTCTATCTGCATTAATACCAAGATCTGCTAACTGAAAATGACTAAATTTGCCTTCATCTGATATATCAATACGCCAAATACCTCCACCAGTATCTGCCGCATATATCCGGTCTGTATAGCCATCATAATTAGAATCCAATAACGTTACATCGCCAGCAATACTATATTTTCCTTTAAAGGCGTTTTCACTAGGTGTTAAAGCCCAAACTTTTTTACCTGTTTTTGCATTAACGATATAAATGCCGCGGCCAACTTCGTCCTCAGTTTTTATATTAGCTTTATCGGGATCATTCGAATCTTTATTGGTATCATAGCCAGCCCCAAATATTAAAAGGGGTGTATTCTCTTTTGATTTTATATAAGCAACTTGAGGTTTAGACCACGTTTGGCCAAGGTTTTTAAATTCCCCTTCACCGCCTTTAATAGTCCACATTAAACTTGGAGAGTCTGGCTTTGTAATATCCAAACCATAATAATTACGACCGCCTCTGCGCATACCTACAGCAGCCCAGACTTCATGACCTCTACCCGCATCAACAATACCATCATTTACATCTTTATCATTTAGGCTCTTATTATTGAAATAAACGCCAATAGGCCCATCAATACCATATTTTTTTCCTGACTCCTCATCTCTAAGTGGTTTAAGAATGTTAAAGAGTGCAGAAGGTATAAACGCCCAACTTTCACTAACTTTATTATTAGCATCATCATCTTTAAACATATGCAAAAAACCAGCATTAGTGCCAATTAGAATACGAATATCATTGTCACCATAATCAATAGCCACGGGTTTTGAATGTAATGGGTCACCAAAAATATCATTGCGAACTGATGACGACGAATTTTTGTCATCGACATCTTCACCACGAGCCCAATTTATAAGATCTTCAACCTCTCTGACTTTAACTTTACTGACGTTATCGGAAAAGTAAGGTACATTATCGCTTTCTTCCATGTATTTAAGCCCCAGATAGCTGCTTACGCTTTCGTCGCAATCGACACAAAAAGTAAAATCTCCTATATCAGTAATTATTTGACGCTTCTTAATATCTCCCACCGCCAATTCTGATAACATAGCATTTACACCCCCGTCTTTTACTGAGTTTCCATCTGCTGACTTATCTTCATCCCAGAATGTAGCCGCATCTGTATTTATTAACCCATCATCATCAAGTGCAATATTATTTTTAGCATCTATAATAGTATTACCAGATACTTTTAACTTTTTTAAATTGCCACGCCAACGAGTGGATTTATCGGGATAAAACATAGCTAAATAAATAGCATCTCCGCTTCGTGTTTGATCAACATTATTACTTGCAACAGATGGGGAGGTAAATGTACTATTTTCACTCCTAATATCCGAAACAGCTTGATTTAAGGCTTCTGTCAATTTTTCAGGGGTTGTTGCAGGTATGTTTTTCCCCCCGCCTAATTCAGCAGCCCGTTTTAACAGATATTGCCCTTCGGCGCTCATTCCTGAACCAAATCCAATGGTATATAAACGACCCGTTTCATTTATCTCGGGGCTAGATGGGTACAAATCGACAACAGTGTCGTCTGATCCATGAATAATTTTAGCCAATTGGTGTAAGTAGTTATCATGGAGAAAGTCATTTTCATCAAGCTCCCTACCAATATAATCCTGTTCCGTTAGCTCCCGGCCAAAGAATTTATTATGCTCTGCACTTATTGATTCGTCGCTGTCATTATCACTAGAAGAACTTAAGCTTAGATAATACTGCCCCCACCAATTACGGCTATATACATATTTAGGTGAGGGATCGCCGTCAGTCATATAAATAATATTGATGGAATTATCACAACGTTTAGCTTCAGCTACGCTATCAGCAAAAGGGGAGATATAAGTGTAGTTATATACATTTTCCAACTTCTTACAACGCCCGTTTCCCTTCCGTTCTATGCACTGCGTACCAATAATATCTTTATTTTCAATAATAGTATCCCTATCTGATTCACTAACTTGCTCGCCATAGTACAAACTTTGTCCTGTTATATATAAATAAGCCTCCCAAAGTGTTTCCGCTAACGGTGTTCCACCGTCAGCTGGAAGATTATTGATTGATGATTTTATTGATTCAGGAGAACCCCCTATTCTATTTAAAACATAGCCACCATCCGTACCATTAAAACGCATTAAGCCAAAATCGATAGAATCTTTATTAACTTCAACCAGTTGACTCATAGCTGACTGAGCAGCCTCAAGCCTACTATCAGAGCATAATATTCTATTACCTGACCTATCTTTACACTCATTACCAGTGCTTGATGAAAAAGCCATACTCCCGGAGGTATCAAAAATTAATAGTACGCGCGGTTTTTCATCTGAGTTAGTATCTTTATTTACGTACAGCTCAATATCCTCTGCGTATGCCTGCATATTAATTGCTGATGTAAATAATAAAACGAGTGCTACATAAAGTTTAAATTTCATCTTAAATCCCCTTACCCGTACTGGCCATCTCTTGAGCTATACCTGTTACTATAGTTAACTGGTGCTTGCTTTTAGAGCCATATTCTATCGTAGTGGATACTTGAACCATGTTGCATGAAACACCCGCTGTAAAACTATAACTACGAGGGCAATTAAGCTCTAGCGAACCGCGATTTAAATTCGTCATTATGCTTTTCATTTCGTGTCCAGGCTCTGTAATGTCTTTCTCTGGTATCATTATTTTATTACTATCACTATCAAGCTTGCCCGAATCTGTAGTGGTCTCATCTGGAGTAAGAAAAAAGTCACTATCAGCCCCTTTTTTAGCTTCTGACGCAATCACTCTTTGCACTTCGCCAATCAATTGATTTTCTGCAACTTCTCGCTCTTGTGCTGCATTAGTAATTTTAATATCAATTGTACTACTACTCATAAGAGTAACTGCAATGCCGGTAACAGCTATCACCATAATTAATGCTGTTAAAAGCACCACACCTTGTTGCTTACTTGGTAACAACTTTAGATTCTCCATAGATTACCCCCAACATTACTTAAACGAATAGTTGTTGTAAAAACAGTTCTTCTATAGTTATCATTAAAATTTAACTCTCGCTTTACAGATCCCTCACCTAAAATATATTTTTGGTTTTTAAGTTTAATCCCTGGATCTGGTTGAAGTGCACGGATTAATAGAAAAACTTGCACCGTTAGCATACCTTTACGGTTTTCCCATTCAGCAGCAGTAATTGTACTGGCGCTTTTATAAGTATCAACTCGACTATCGTTATTCGTGTCTAATCCAAACAAAAAACGCATATTTTCGACACCTTCCATTATCGTTTCAGAGGTCATTTTTCCATTTACTAATCGTTTTCTTCTTAATGCGGGGACTTTTATTTCTTTATTATTTACTAAATATTTTTCTTCTTTAATATAATAAACATGATGAGTGTATGGCCATATAGTTACATTATCGTTTGTTGGTAAGTATGCCCCAGTCACAAATTTTGCTTGCTCTTGTTCAGCAACAAAGAAATAGGCTGTACGGTTATCATTTTCCGTTGTTTTGTTTTCATAAGTAATTGTGTCATTATTATAGGTAGGCACGTATTGTAAGTTACCTTGTAAAAACTTGAGCTGAAGAATATCAGTCTCTTTATTATTCGGAGGAATGATGCCATCGTTTATGCAATTCAGGTTATCTTTACTGATAGTCGTTTTCGCATAAATAGTACGAAAATTACTACTACTGGTTAAATCTGGAAAGCTGCCGTTATTAACCCCCTCAAAGCAATCTATAGATTCACCATCCTCAGTGGGGACTAAAGAGCTGACAGTAGTATTCACAGCTGTGAACGAATCATCGTAATAAGTTCCCCAAAAACCAACTTGCTCAATATCACGCTGCATAATATTTATAGCTAAACGCCCTGACTCTTGGAGGTCACCGATGGCCATCGTGTCTTTTGTGGTTACTTTCATACTAATAAAAGTAAACATAACGCCACCAAGAATTAAACCACCAATAAATAGTGAAATCATAACTTCTACAAGAGTAAACCCATTTTGCTTCATGTTAGCTCCTCACATATATATAACTGGTTAAAACAACGACCCGGCGTTTTTTATCAGCGGTGCCGCAATCTACAGCTCCCGTAGCTGCATTTGCTGTAAATTCTTGTCGCCCTTGCCATGATATAATTACTTCAATGTTGAACCCTTTCCCTCCAGTATCTGCCACTGATGTTGGATTTATACATATTGTCGCATCATCTAAAGATCCTGTATTTTCACGAGCTTGAATGGCACGTTTCCATTGCACTATATCCATATCCGCTATTGCTGATGAATTACAGGGACTTCCAAAACAAGCCTTAGTTGTAGCAAGTGCACCGCTACTATCTATTTTCGCCTTTCCATATTTTTCAATAGATGCAATGGTATCGTTGGCTCGGATACGCTGCACAATATCATTACCAAGTGCAACTGCAGCAGCACGTTGCATAGAATCAAAGCTTGCTTGCTTTGCTTTTGCTTGCAGGGCAACTGCGCCTAAAAGGCCAAAACTAAGAATAATAAATGCAATTAACACTTCAATTAGAGTGAAGCCTCTTTGCACTTTTGTTTGAGATGACTGCATAGTAGAACCAAATAAAAATTATCTGATTATAAGTTTATGCTATTTATTTGAGGAATCAATGAGGGCTAAGACAAGCGGTTATATTTGTTGATAAACGGTTAATTAAATCGGCTCATTCAACAAAAAAGTAGTAATTAAGCGTAAATGTATTTAAGTCAGAGGCAACTTAATTGCGAAATAAGTCTAAAGCGTATTTTTAACTAATTTAAGCTCGCGGCGGCTCACTGGCAATAACTCACTGCACCCTTGTAGCTCAATCATATGATTGCCATTCCCTTTTGAATGCAAGGCTATTACTTTTTGTTTATTCACTAAAGCATTGCGGTGAATTCGTAAAACATATGCGGGATATTGCAGCTCTAATTGCTTTAGGCTTTGTTCAAGTAAAGCCTCTCCACCTGAGAATATCATTTTGGTATATTTTTCTTCGGCACTAAAATACAAAACATCATTTATATCAACACTACGTAGAGTACCCGCTAATTGATAAGATACTTTTACATTTTGTTGTTTTTGAATATGTACTTTATTTAAACGGCCTACTTGCTTAAGCACCTTTTGCAGTGATTGCTCTGTAATAGGTTTAACTAAATAACCTGCAGCACTTAACTGTAAAGCATCGAAGGCATGTTCAGGGTGGGCAGTTATAAAAACAACAGCAGGAGGTAGGGTTAAACTATTGAGCTCATTAGCAACTTGCAAACCATTCATACCGGGCATATCAACATCTAAAAAAATCAAATCTGGCGTTTGCTTTTTAGCAAGTGCTAAGGCTTCATTACCATTACTTGCCTCACCTTGCACAACTATACTTTTATCATGTGCTAACAAACGGATTAAGCGAGATCTCGCCAGAGGTTCATCATCAACAATGAGTACATTCATACACTGCCCTCAATTAGCTTAGGGATAACGACCTTGACCCTAAACACATCATTTTTATTAGTAATTGTTAGCTGTGCTTTATTTTTATAATAAATATTTAATCGCTGGCGAATATTTTCAAGCGCCATTCCGTTATTAGGCCTAGTTTGAGCATTAGAAATTGTTATAGGGTTAGAAACAATCATGGTTATATAGCCGGTAGTGATATGTAGCTCTACTTTTATTTCTGCACCATGCTCACTTGTTTCAACGCCGTGGCATACCGCATTTTCAATTAATGGCTGCAGGGTTAAGCAAGGAATGCTCAATGCGGGTAGTTCATTAGGTATTTGCCAATCAACTCTTAAGCGATTACCAAAACGCCATGTTTCAAGTGCGATATATTGCTTACTCAACGTTATTTCATCTTCAAGAGATACATTCTTCCCCGAGTGCATTGCAGCCTGCGATAAGGCGGCTAATGCTAAAATAGCCTGTTCTGCCGCATCGGCATCATGATGAGTAAGCTCTGCAGCAGTGTTTAAACTATTATATAAAAAATGAGGACGTATTCTAGCTTGTAGGGCATCAAGCTCTGCACGAGAAAGTGCTTTAGTTTGCTGCTCTTTTTCAAAATGAATTAATAAAAACTGGACGAATAAAGCAGCCAGCAAAGCCACTATAATGCAATTGCGAAGTGTGAAATAAATTAAGTTATTTGTATCATCTATATCAAAAGCAAAATGAGAAAATAAAATACTAAAAATACAGGTAGATAATAAAAAAAAGGCAAAAAATAGACTTAATTGAAAAGTTTGAGTACGTTTTTGTAAGAAAAATCTACAGAAGTATAAAGAAGAGGTACCGACTAAAACAATTAAATGCATAAACAAACTAATGATCCCAAGTCGTAGCCAAATATCTCCTTCTACATTAGGTGCAAAAGCTAAAACAATAGCAATAACTTGAGAAACAATAAGCGTGGCTAATACGCCTCGCTCATTAAAAAGAGCCGAAAAAAGCAAACCATCATTTTGAAGTGACTTGCTCATAACGACTCTCCTTTAATCTAAATGTTTAATATATTTAAATTAACGTAGCTCTACAGGAACAGCAAATACTATATTTTCTACTTCACCTGGGTTCTCAACAACCTGTGTGCCACCTAGCTCTTTTAATCGGCTTATTACTTGTTGTACAAGTACTTCTGGCGCAGATGCACCCGCAGTTACACCAACTGATTTAGAGCCTGAAACCCACTGCTCTTGTACATCAGTTGCGTCATCAATTAAATAAGCAACTGTGCCCATTTTATCTGCAAGTTCACGTAAGCGATTAGAGTTAGAGCTATTTTTAGCGCCAACAACTAATAGCACATCAACTTTATCAGCTAAGTCACGAACAGCGTCTTGACGATTTTGCGTTGCATAACAAATGTCATCTTTACGAGGTCCGTCAATTGATGGAAACTTATTGCGCAGTGCATCAATAACATCTGCTGTGTCATCAACTGAGAGTGTTGTTTGGCTGCAATAAAAAAGATTTTCAGCATTTTTTACATTAAGCGCAACAACATCATCAACGGTTTCAACAAGATAAATGCCACCGGCTGAGTTATCATATTGTCCCATTGTTCCCTCTACTTCAGGGTGGCCATGGTGTCCAATTAAAATACACTCAATACCTTTACGACTCGCACGTGTAACTTCCATATGTACTTTAGTTACAAGCGGACACGTTGCATCAAATACTTTTAAATCACGACGTTTAGCCTCTGAGCGAACAGCTTGCGAAACACCATGTGCACTAAAAATAACAATGCTGTCGTCAGGTACTTGATCAAGCTCTTCAACAAATACCGCACCACGACTTTTTAATCCATCAACCACATAACGGTTATGTACTACTTCGTGGCGCACATAAATTGGCTTTTCAAAAATATCTAGGGCGCGCTCAACAATACTAATAGCACGGTCAACACCAGCGCAAAAGCCGCGTGGATTAGCTAGTAATATTTCCATTAACCTTCCACCTCAATAATATCAACTTCAAACGTTAAACGTTGGCCAGATAAAGGGTGATTAAAATCAATCGTTACCGACTCACCTTGCACTTCGCGAACTAATCCAGGAAGCTCAGTACCGTCTGGTTGAGTAAACGCAATAATTGCACCTACCTTAGCTGGTGTTTCTGGGCCAAATTTACTACGGTCAACGTAGTAAATATTATCTGGATTTGGCTGACCAAAAGCATCTTCAGGTTCTAATTCAAACGTTTTACTTTCGCCTGCAGTTAAACCTAATAAACACTTTTCGAAGTTTGCCGTTAAGCTGCCATCGCCCATTGTTAATTTAGCAGGTTTGTTGTGCACCTTGGTAGAATCAGCGGCAGAGCCATCTTCTAATTTAATAGAAAAATGGAAAATAACTTGCGAGTTTTCACCAATTACAGCTTGGCTCATGCTTTATGCTCCTTCGGACTCTCGCCGGTAAAGGCGTCAAATAACAATAACGCTGCGCCAATACAAATAGCGCAATCAGCAATATTGAATACCGGAAAATGTGAGTCTTTATAAAATACGTGAATAAAGTCGATTACATAACCATACGCAATACGATCGTATAAATTACCAATAGCGCCTGCAAGTACCAGTGCATAAGCACCGCATAGTACTTTGTTTGTTGCAGGTAAGCGTTTTAGCCACCACACAAGTAAAGCACTAATAGCAATGGCAATCGCACTTAAAAACCAACGCTGCCAACCACCCGCTTCACTTAAAAAGCTATAAGCAGCACCATAGTTATGCACATAAGTAATACTAAAAACAGGGAGTAAGTTTATCGACTCTTGATAAGCCATAGTCCCTACAACAAGTGTTTTACTGGCAAAGTCTATTACTAATAGTAATAGACTCAACCAAAGCCACACTAAACCACTTTTTTGGGCTAGTTTGCTCACTAAGAATAACTCCTAAGCGAATTGACGCTTTTCGCCTTCGCCGTCAACATTACTTACACAACGACCACAAATTTCAGGATGAGCAGGATTAACACCTACATCTTCACTGTAATGCCAACAACGCTCACATTTAGCAGCATCTGTTGCAGCAACACTAATGAACAAACCTTCAATTTCGGTAGCTTGTGTATCAGCTGGCTGACTATCAACTTCAGAAACATTTACGGCAGATGTTAATAATACAAAACGCAGTTCATCACCAAGCGCATTTAATTTAGCGGCAAGCTCTTTACCAGTAAATAAATTAACCGTTGCTTGAAGCGTTGCACCAATGACTTCTTCTTTACGCGCAGCTTCTAATAAGCGGTTTACTTCGTCGCGTACTGTTAAAATCTCTAACCAGTCATCGTTACTAAATTGGCTATTTGTTGGCGCTTGTAAACCATCGTACCAAACAGATGTAAATACGTAGTCACTACGCTCACCCGGTAAAGCTTCCCAAATTTCTTGTGCGGTAAAGCTCATAATAGGTGCCATCCAACGCGTCATTGCTTCTGCAATATGATAAAGCGCTGTTTGACAAGAACGACGTGCATGGCTGTCACTCTTAGCTGTGTACTGACGATCTTTAATGACGTCTAAATAGAACGAACCAAGCTCACCCGTACAGAAGTTCATTAGCTTTTGCGTTACTAATAGCATTTGGTAGCTATCGTATGCGGCTAAAATTTCATCTTGCAACTGAGCAGCACGACCAACAATCCACTTATCAAGCTCAACCATATCATCAACAGCAACTTGATCTGTTTTTGGATCAAAACCATTTAGGTTAGCAAGCAAGTAACGGCTAGTGTTACGAATACGGCGGTAGCGATCGGCAGAGCGTTTAAATATTTCATCCGACACAGTCATTTCTGCCGTGTAATCGGTAGAGGCAACCCATAAACGTAGAATGTCGGCACCTAGTTTATTCATCACATTTTGTGGTGAAATAACATTACCTAGTGACTTAGACATCTTGCGGCCGTTTTCATCAACAGTAAAACCATGAGTCAATACTTGGCGGTATGGCGCATGACCATTAATAGCCACTGATGTCATCATTGATGACATAAACCAACCACGGTGTTGATCAGAACCTTCAAGGTATAAATCAGCTGGACCAACCAAGTCTTCGCGTGCGTCTACAACACATGCGTGTGAAACACCTGAGTCAAACCATACATCTAGCGTATCTTGCACTTTCATGTATTGCTTGGCATCTTCTTCACCAAGTAATGTAGCTGGATCTAAATCGTACCATGCCTGAATACCAGACTTTTCAACTAGCTGTGCAGCTTGCTCAATGAGTTCTTGAGTATTTGGATGAAGTGCACCGGTATCTTTATCTGCAAACAATGCAATTGGCACACCCCAAGTACGTTGGCGAGATATACACCAATCTGGGCGGCTTTCAACCATGTTCGAAATACGGCTTTCGCCCCACTCTGGCAACCACTGCGTGTTTTTAATTTCTTTTAAAGAATCTTCACGTAAGTTAGCCTGATCCATACTTACAAACCATTGTGGTGTAGCACGGAAAATAATGGGTGTTTTATGGCGCCAACAATGTGGGTAACTATGAGTTATAGCATGATGATGCATTAATGCACCGTGCTCTTTTAATACTTCAATTACGTTCGCATTTGCTTTAAATACATGCTGACCTGCAAAAAGTTCAGTATCTGGTAAATAAACGCCATTAGCGCCAACAGGGTTAGCTACTTCAAGGTTGTAATTTAAACCAGCCACGAAATCTTCTTGACCATGCCCTGGTGCTGTATGTACAACACCGGTACCTGAGTCAGTCGTTACGTGTTCTGCAACAATCACTGGTACATTAAAATCATAAAAAGGATGGGCTACTTGTAAGTTTTCAAGTGCAGCACCTTTTACATAACCTAATACGTGAAAGTGATTAAAACCAAAGCGGTCCATTGCATCTTTAACAAGCTCAGAGCCTAAAATTAGACGTTGTTGTACGCCTTCATCTTCAACCTGCACCAATGCATATTCTAAATCGGCATGCACAGCTACTGCGCGGTTTGCTGGAAGCGTCCACGGTGTTGTTGTCCAAATAACAGTACCAACACTGCCTTCACCTTTATGACCATCAGCCAAATCAAATGCACTCACAACAGCATCTTGATCAACAAATGTAAAACGTACATCAATCGCTGGTGATTGCTTATCTTGGTATTCAACTTCTGCTTCTGCTAATGCAGAACCACAATCTGTACACCAATGCACAGGCTTAGCACCTTTATGCAAATGACCTTTTTCAATAATACGACCAAGTACACGAATTGCATTCGCTTCAAAGTCAAAGTTCATTGTTAAGTAAGGCTTATCCCAATCTGCAAATACGCCTAAACGTTTAAAATCAACTTTTTGACCTTCAACTTGTTTTTTAGCGTATGCACGGCATTTTTCACGAAACTCGCTCGCGGTTACTTTTACGCCCGGCTTGCCTACTTTTTTCTCAACCATTAACTCGATTGGTAAACCATGACAATCCCAACCTGGGACTAATGGTGAATCAAAGTCAGATAATGTTTTAGACTTAACAATAATGTCTTTTAATATTTTATTAACTGAGTGGCCTAAATGGATATCGCCATTTGCATACGGAGGGCCGTCATGCAAAATAAAGGTCTTTTTACCTTTCTTAGCGCTGCGAATTTGACCGTACAGGTCGTCTTCATACCATGCTTTAAGCATTTTTGGTTCACGTTGTGCCAAATTGCCACGCATTGGAAACGGTGTTTCCGGTAAGTTCAAAGTATGTTTATAGTCGCTCATTTATCCTACATTCCGTCTCTATCGGCTACCTGATTTAAACCAAAACACTGCTTAGCGGCAGCAACATCAGTTGCTATTTGCGCCGTTAATTGTGTTAATGTCTCGAATTTTTTTTCATTGCGAAGTTTTTTTATTAACTCCACATGCATAAATTGTCCGTAAATATCCTGTGCAAAATCAAAAAGATGAACTTCTAATAATGCACGAGTTCCATTAAATGTCGGCTTATTGCCTACATTTGCAACTCCAAAAATCTGTTTTCCTGCAATCGTTGCTTGCACTGCAAACACCCCGTTGACAGGACACACTTGGCGTTTTAGGGCAATATTTGCCGTTCTAAAACCGAGTTCACGTCCTCTTTTCCAGCCGTGTATAACACGCCCAGAAATAGCATAATCGTGACCAAGCATTGTTTTAGCACTTGCTAAGTCACCAGATGCCAAAGCATCTCGTATTAAAGTGCTGCTTACTCTAGCATTTAATTGACGAAAACTCGCGGTGCTTTTTACGTCCATGCCCGCTTGCTTGCCCATGCTAGCAAGTAAGTCAAAGTTACCTTGGCGCTGCTTTCCAAACTTAAAATCATCGCCAACAGTGAGAGCTTTAACACCTAACTTTTTAATCAAAATATCATTAACAAATTGCTCAGCATGCATGTTTGCAAATTGCTGATTAAAGCTAATGCAAATAACTCGCTCAATACCTAAATCACTAAGCAAACGTAGCTTATCTCGTAAGCGCGTTAGCCGTGCTGGGGCATTGTTTTTAGCAAAAAATTCTTGTGGCTGGGGTTCAAATAGCATTACAGTGCTAGACAAACTATGCGCTTTAGCATCAGTAAGTAAGCCTTTTAGTACTTCTGCGTGGCCTAAATGAACACCGTCAAAATTACCAATAGTTAACACACAACCAAAGTGGTGTGGGCGAATATTGTGTATACCTCTAATTAACTCCATGCCACCTAATGCCTTGTTTAGCGAGCTATTAATTACGACTAAAAATTAATTAAAGCCGCAGAGTTGCCGATTATAATCTTTTTTTTAGTTTGATTCAGTAATTGCTACACTTTTTATCGTATTTAGTCTAACGCCCATCAAAAATAGCATTGCAAAGTAACTAATACCTGCCAAAGCCACGAGTGCTATTAATAAGACTACCTGCTGTGTAAAAGCCCATGTAGCCCAGTAATAGTAACTGCTCACAAACCATGTAACAGCTCCCATAACCATACTTGCAACAACACATTTAAGTGTAAAGCGCATACTCATTGATGAAAACTGATACACATTTTCTTTTTTAAGCTGCCTATACAGCAAAAATGCATTACAACTAGCCGATAGCGAAGTAGCGAGTGCTAACCCTAAATAACCAATGAAAGGAGCCAACATAATATTAAATACCATATTCAGTACCAAGGTAATAATACCAATACGCACCGGCGTTTTTGTGTCTTGACGAGCATAAAAGCCAGGAGCAAGTACTTTAATCAGCATAAAGCTTACAAGCCCTACTGAATATGCGACTACGCCTAAACTTACTGCTTTAACATGATCAACACTGTCTTCTTTAAACGCACCGTGGTCGAACAATACGGTGATAATAAGCGGGCTGATGATCATTAGACCTATCATTGCTGGTAGGCCTAAAAATATAACAAAACGCACCCCCCAGTCGAGGGTATGCTGAAAGTCACTACTTTTTTTACTGCTATGTAACCTAGAGAGCGCCGGTAAAATAACTGTCGCAATACCAATACCAAATAAGCCCAATGGAAATTCAATTAAACGGTCTGAATAATAAAGCCATGCAATCGAGCCTGTCATCAGTAATGAAGCAATCATGGTATCAAGCAACAAATTAATTTGGCTAATAGATACACCAAACAAAGCAGGAAGCATAAGTTTACGTACTTTTTTTACGTTTTCGTCTTGCCATGCCCAGCGTGGACGCGCCAACATTTTTGCACGGTATAAAAATGGAAGTTGAAACAATAACTGCACAACGCCACCAATAAATACGCCAATTGCGAGTGAATAAGCCCCAACACTAAATTTATCATGTAAAAAAATTGCACATGTAATGATAGAAACATTGAGTAAAACAGGTGTAAATGCAGCAACAGCAAAACGGTTATACACGTTCATTACCGCACCACTAAGCGCAACTAAGCTTACAAAAAACAAATAAGGGAATGTAAATTTAAGTAATGAACTTGCAAGTTCAAACTTTTCGGCATTGGGTCCGCCCTGCCACCAATCTATAAACCAACCGGTGCCAAACAATGCTGCAATAACGGGTGAAGCAACAACACCTATAATAGTGACAATCAGTAAAATGGTTCCTAATGTGCCTGCTGCTTGTGCAACAAAAAGTCTGACCTTGTCGTCGCCTTGCTTTTCTTTAATTTCACTCAGCACAGGTACAAATGCTTGTGCGAAGGCACCTTCTGCAAATAAACGACGTAAAAAATTAGGAATACGGTTAGCAAATAAAAAAACATCAGCCGCCGCACTTGCGCCTAATAAATTGGCAACAACAGCATCTCGAACGAGCCCTAAAATACGCGATATCATAGTCATACAACTAACAATCATACCGGAGCGAAATAAACCTTTTGACACCTTAAACCTACTCAAAAATCCTCAAGATAAGCGATTATGCCACAGTCTTTTTTATAAATCGCTTTAAAGCACTAGGCTGGGGGTCTGTGCTTTGTTACAATGTCGGTATTAACTGCTAAAGCGGCAAATTGATGCTCGTTATATGGTGCAGTTTTTCTTGGATTGTTAAATTTAAATTGACATCCATGATAGAAACAGGCATATTCCACGGCCTTTAATTTAAGCTTTATTTTAAGATTGTTAGGAGCAAACCTTGGCTAACATCAAGTCTGCAAAAAAACGCGCTATCACAAGCGAAAAAAACCGTCAGCACAACGCAAGCCGTCGTTCAATGATGCGCACTTACTTCAAAAAAGTAATTGTTGCTATTGAAGCGGGCGATAAAGAAGCTGCACAGCAAGCTTTTTCTGTTGCTACACCTATCCTAGACCGTTACGCAACTAAGGGTCTAATTCACAAAAACAAAGCAGCTCGTCATAAGAGCCGTATAGCAGCTAAGATTAAAGCTCTATAATTTGTTTTTGATAGAATATAAAAAACCGGCTTTTGCCGGTTTTTTTTTGTTTAAATTTTAAATGTACTTACTTTATTAGACATTTTCTAAATCTGGATAAAACTTCTTAAGCATTGCCGCTATTTTTTTAGGTGTAAATGGCTTTACTACAAACCCTTTAGCGCCTTTATCAATTGCATCCTTAACATTCTCAATACCTGAATGTGCCGACACCATAACCACATTTGTCTCTGGGCTTAATTCATTGATTTGTGCAATCAAATCTTTACCATCACCGTCTGGCAATTCAATGTCTAAAAAAATGATATTATAATTTGCAGCTTGGCACTCACTAATACATTGTGAGGCAGTAGATGCTTCCTTTACGTTATCTATCCCTAAGTGCATGAGCGTTTGGCTCAAAAAACTACGCACTGTGCTAACGTCATCTACAATTAAAATTGATAGCTGCGTATTCATCTTTATTCCTCGTAGGCTATAAGCTAACTTTAAGTTATCATAATAATTAGCTTAGTATATAAATTTACTCATTTAATTATAGAGACCTACGGAAAAAAGGCCAGATTTGCTTTATGTCTAAAACCCCAAATAAACAATCGTTGCTAGGTAAAGCACCGGCAAGAAAAAAAACAGCGCAAAAAAGAAAACCTCAGCGTTCTACTCAGCGCCCTTCACCTAGCGAGTTAAATTCCAGTGCAAAGAATGATATAAGCCAAAAAACAACGCAAAAAAAAGGACTGTTTATATCACTCGCTGTCGTTGCTGTAATAATTTTAGCTTTTCCAAAACCTACCTTACTCACCTATAAAAAATTAGGGATGGTAAGTGAGAGTGTTTACTGGCCCGGATTCTTTGGCAAGGGGGCTACTTTAATTGATTCAAACCTACACCCCACCTATGATTCTAGCCGTGAGTCCCTTTATTTATGCAGTGACTTACAAAAACCGCAGAGCTGCCAAAAGTATCAAGTAATTGCTGATAATGGTTTATTTTCAGCAATCGGTAGCTACTTTTAGCATTAAAAAAACTAATCTGAAAATTTAAAATTACTTGGTTGAAAGGTGCGCAAAAGATCAACATAATGGCGCTCCTTTTTTCAACAACTGAACTATTGAAACGACCATGCTAAACGAGCTAGATTGGCTTTTAAATACTACACTACTTGCACTAGGTTTAGGTGCATTCTTTATTAACCAGATAACACTGCTGCGCGTTGCCGCCATTAGTGCGTGTGGTTTATTATTCTTATCATTTAGCTTAGATCTTATGTCGTCGAGTGTTATTTCAAATATGAGTTTAGTGTTGATCAATACTTTTTACTTGTTTAAAGTTTATACATTTGGGCAATTTAATGTAACCCAAAGTTAACAACTTTTCCCTAGAATATTTAATAGCCCAGCATTGCTGGGCTTTTTTGTTAAGAATTTAAAAATATTAAAAAGCACTTTCAATCAAGATGAAAATTAGAGCTTCAGGGGCACACAAGCACTACTGTGAAAATAATGCTTGTGTACTGCTAAAAAGAGGAATACATAGTAAGTAGGCTAGTCCGCTATTGTTAACTCGCTTTGGGTTTGTATTTTAGAAGGAGTATCCTCTGCATTAGCCTGATTAAACCAAGCTGAAACACCAAGTATAATAATTGAAACAATAACTAGGCTTAATTTAACGCCACTTTGACTCGATTTCATAACACCCTCTTTGTATTTTTTATTAGTGAGAATACCTTTTACACTAATGAAAATTACAAATGTTAACAAGCTGTTTTTTAAACTAATTAGCTATCAGCTAATAACCTTTAGTTCTATCTATTGGATTATTAAGTACTAACCCCTTATCCAAGCATTCAATATTATCGGCTATTTGCTCTATAACACTATTTAAATCAGAAATCGCCGCGCAATGTGGTGTAAGCGTTATTTTGGGGTTTCCCCAGTAAGGGTGATTCGACGCTAAAGGTTCTTGATCAAACACGTCGAGTGTAGCTGCGCGTAAGCTATCGTTATTTAATGCACTTAGTAAGTCTTGTTCAACAACATGAGCACCGCGTGCCACATTAATAACAACAGCATGTTTAGGTAGCTTTGCGAGCATTGAGTGATTAATAATGCCTGTCGTTGCTTGCGTAAGGGGTAATAGACATACAAGGTAGTCAACATCAGAAAGCATACTATTGAGGCCTTCCTCGCCATAAAAAATTTCGACATTAGTCGCGTTTTTATTACTTTGCGCCCAGGCACTTACCTTAAAGCCATTATTTATAAGCTTTTGCGCGCATGCTTTGCCTAATTCACCAAACCCAAGTATGCCGACATGTTTATTACTATGCGCCCGCTTTGGCTTCCATGTTTGCTGTGTTTGTTTAATGTAATACTCTTTTAAACGTAACTTTTGAGCTAACACATGTGTCAGTACATATTCCGCCATATCTTCAGCTAGTTGCATGTCAACAATACGTACTACTTCAACACTTTCGTCGAGTAATGTTAAATCGATACTGTCTACGCCAGCACCGAATGACGACACAGCCTTTAAGTTAGGTAGCTGTGGCCACATAGATTCTGGCGCTTTCCACGCAAGTACAAAATCCACATCATGTGCGTTTTTGCAATCAGGCCATTGCTCTATCAGCGTATTTGGTAATCGCTCTTGTAACTTCGTTATTAGTTTTGTGTTGTCACGCCCAGTTATAGCAACCAATACCGACATAAATTCTCCTAACAATACACAGTTTATAAGTTAGCACTTTAAAAAGTCACACTACTGCAAAGTAACTGTCACACCCTTTTTTTAATCTTACATGTATGGCGAATAGGCCAAACGGAATATGAGGTTAATATGATAAGTGTTGATAAAGTAATTGCTGCAAACTTACCACAACTAAAGAACTCACCAAAAGTAAAAGGTTTAGTAAAAAAAGGCCTAGGCTACTTATTACATGAACAAGAGTTTGTTGCTTTTGGTGATGCCTACCCTCACCTACAAGGATTAGAATTTGTTGAACAAGTGCTCGATGAACTCAATTTTAATACGCGCTATAAACCTAAGCAGATAGAACATATTCCTAATGAGGGTAAACTTGTTATCGTTGCTAACCACCCTATTGGTTCATTAGATGCTTTAGCACTTATCAAATTACTTTCAACTGTAAGACAGGATTTAAAAGTAGTGGCAAACCGCATGTTGATGTCGGTTACTCCAATGCACTCACTTTTACTCCCCGTAGATAACTTATCTGGTATGAGTAAAAAACAAGAGCTTAGTAATATACAAAACCATTTAAAGGATGAAGGCGCATTACTTATATTTCCGGCAGGAGAAGTATCGCGATTAGGGCTAACAGGTATTAAAGACTGCAAATGGAATAGTGGCTTTTTACGTATGGCAAAAAAAGCTAACTGCCCTATTTTACCTATTTATATTAAAGCCAAAAACAGTCCACTTTTTTATGGCACATCAATGATTTATAAACCTTTGGCAAGTTTACTATTAGTGGCCGAAATGTTTAAGCAGCGCCAAAAATCTTTAGAGTTTGAGATTGGCGCCTCTATCCCTCCTGAATCTTACTTAATAGAAAATCTTAAAGATAAAGAAGTTGTAAACCTCATCCGTAAACAGCTTTATAGGCTTACAACAAAAAAAGCACTGCCGCTAAAAACACAAACACCTATCGCTGTTCCCGAGTGCAGAAAAGAGCTAAAAAGAGCAATTGAGCAATGCCAACTTCTTGGTAAAACGCAAGACGGTATGCATATTCATCTATACCAATATGCAGGTAGCTCACCTATTTTTAGAGAGTTAGGGCGCCTGAGAGAAATTGCATTTAGAGCAGTCGGTGAAGGTAGTGGTAAGCGTCGTGATATAGATAAATACGATATGGATTACCAACACCTTGTACTGTGGGACCCAATGCAGCTAGAGCTGGTAGGTGCTTATCGATTAGCCTGTGCACAACAGATAATACAAAAGCATGGCCGCGAAGGTTTGTATACTGATAGCTTATTTTCTTATACCGACGCTATGACGCCCTATCTAAAACAAGGAATTGAGCTTGGTAGAAGCTTTGTACAGCCTAAATATTGGGGACGTAAGAGCCTCGACTATTTATGGTATGGCATTGGCGCTTTTATAAAAAGCTATCCACAGTACAGATACTTGTTTGGTGCTGTAAGTGTATCAAATGCTCTACCCGAGCAAGCAAAAGCCATGCTCGTTTATTACTATCAGCATTACTATAAAAGTGGTATTGAATTAGCTACGCCTAATAATGAATTTAAATTAACTGAGCAACAGCTAACCCAGTGCAATACTCTTTTTTGCAGCAATGACGTAAAAGAAGATTTTGTAGAGTTAAAGCATGTGTTAGCTAATATGGGGGCTCAAGTCCCTACTTTATTTAAACAATACACTGAACTTTGTAAACCAGGTGGCGTGCAATTTTTAAGCTTTAGTATTGATCCCGATTTTAATAATTGTGTTGATGGGTTGGTATTGGTCGATCTTGAAAATGTAAAAGAAAACAAAGCCAAACGTTATTTGGAATAACCAATAATAAGAGAGTGCTTTATATTTATAAAGTACTCGATTTATATTTAATTATTTATAAATATCTGCTCTAGTAAAGTTGTATAAATAGCTTCAATTTTAAGTAAATCACTAATAGATACGTGTTCATTAGCTTGATGAATCGTATTGTTTCGCACACCACATTCAATAACTTGAGTATGGGGGCTGGCAAAAAATCGTCCATCTGATGTCCCTCCATTTGTACTTAGTAATGGGTAACTTGAGGTGTTTTTGTAAATAGCCTGCTCAATATGAGTAAGTAAACTCCAACCCGTATTATGGCTTGTATAATAAGGCTCGCATGGGCGTTCCCACTCAATTGTAAAATGCTCAGCAAACTTGTTTAGGGTATTCATTAATTGCGTTTTAACTGCTGCGCTACTGTAACCGTGGCTATAACGTACATTAAATGTAATCTCACAATGACTTGGCACTAAATTATCGACCACATTATTTATGTTAATTCCAGTCACTTGCAGTGTGGTTTTTGAGCTAGCCACATCGAGTAACCAGATCTGATCACTCAAGCTATTTACTATTTTTGCAGCAATATGAGCAGCATTGAGTGTGTTTTGAGGATAAGCTACATGACCTGCCTTACCAGTAACTAAAATCCGAGCTGAAAGCGCACCACGACGGCCATTCTTAACCGTATCGCCAACTTGTGCCACACTTGATGGCTCCCCTACAATACAGCCATCTAATACAACACCTTGCTTGGCAAGCTTATTAACTATTTCTTGGGAACCAAATTCAGCTTCTCCCTCTTCATCTGACGTGATAAGCCAGTAAAGTGTCCCTGCTTTAGCGGATTCACTATTAATTAACTTTTTTGTGGCGCTAAGCATGGCGGCAACCCCCCCTTTCATATCGGCCGCCCCTCTACCGTATATTGCATCATTGCGCACTCGCCCTTCAAAAGGAGGACTTAACCAACCGCTACTTGTTGCTGGTACTACATCAATGTGCCCTGAGAAAGCAACACATGGGCCATCTTTGAATTTTATGCAGGCAATTAAATTGGTTACACCATTTATAGTAAATTGCTCGCAACTTAAACCTAAATCCAACAATTTAACTGCAAGCCAATCAATTGCACCCGCTTGGTTAGGGGTTACTGATTCAAAGCGAATTAGTGTTTGTAAGTGCTCTACAACTTCTTTTTGAATATCCGTTGTTTTTGATTTTTTTTCGAATGCTTCTAAAAACATGTTAAACACACTTTATTATTTAATGTGCCTTTATTAAAACGTGAGTTTATGACTAAGCGATGTCAGCCTTAATACATTCATATGACTGTTGATGAAATAAATATGTCAATCTTTTCAAAAGCAGAACGACGCTAAATTTAATCTAAATCAATAAAGCATTCCACAAGGTTAAAATGTTTTTTAAACTTTGATCTAGAACAGGTTTTCATTTTTATTGCTCGGTAATAATAGCGCCAATCAAACAGTAGTTCTTGGAGAACAACATGAAAACTCAAATTAGCATCGCATTATTAACCTCTTTATTAGCACTCTCTCCAGCTGCACACGCTAACTTTAGCGTAAATGTTGGCGCTATTAACGTAAACCCAGATAACAGTAGCTCAGCAATTAATGAAGCGCCTACGCTGGGCCTTAAAGGTGATTCAGATACTCAACTAGGTATCACTGTAGATTATGCATTTAACGATCAATGGGTGTTAGAACTAATAGCAGCAACACCTTTTTCACACGATGTAAATGGCGCAGGCGGCTTAGCAGGCAACAAAATTGCAGATATAAAACAGCTTCCTCCTTCTTTAGTTGCGCAATACCACTTTTTAGACACAAGTTATGCGCTAAGACCTTTTATAGGCGTAGGCATAAACTACACTGCATTTTTTGATGAGCAACCTTCTCAAGCACTTAAAGCGACGCTAGGAACAGACGATGTAGAAGTAAAATTAGATGATTCGTTTGGCTTTATGGCTCAGGTAGGTGCTAACTATAAAATTGATGCAAACTGGGGTTTACACGCCATGGTATCAATTATGGATATTGATACCGATGCCACTGTTTATGCTAATGGTGCAAAAGCGCTTACATCAACTGTTGAGCTTGACCCCGTTGTTGCTATGTTCGGTGTTAGATACAGCTTTTAAAGCATATATAAAGTAGTACGTAGTTACCCAATTACAATGTGTGTTAAAAGGCCGAAAGGCCTTTTTTTCATTTGTAGAGATTAGGGCAGGTTACTTAACTTTTTCTGCTCTAGCATTTCTTTCCAGTGCATAACTTCACTTGGCAATATAGGTGTTTTGCCATCAAAACCAGCCACTTCAAGCATTTCTTCAATACTTATAATACCTTTTTTACTTTTAAATACACCGCGTACATAAGCAATAGCATGTAAGCCTCGTTCTGAGTGAAACTTTTGCTCAATATAAAAGTATTTATGATCCCATCCAACTAACTTAGTACTTATTGTATATCGCTGCATAGGCTTAATATCACGAATATAAGTAATAGCAGTTGCGTTAACAATCGGAAACCAGCGACGCTTCATTATTTGTTTAAGCAAGCCAACGCGCTCAGTCATCCAAGTTCGAGATAAATCCATCATCGCGAGGTAACGTGAGTTTGTTAAATGTAAATTAATGTCACAATCAGTAGGTAGAGCTTTGTAATCAATATCTACCGTATCAAGTAAATTTTGATATTGCTTGTTACGTTTAATTTTAAAAAACAATAATAAAAGTCGAATATATAAGTTCACAAAAAAGGTCTTACCAGTTAAATTTATTCGAGTGTAGCATAGCCCCTTGCGAAGACGAATATTCTACTTTAATCTTAAATCACTATTACAATAAAAAGATAACTCATGAAGTCAAAACTAAAAATCATTACTGCGCTAACTCTATTAGTGCCTAGTTATAATGCTTTTGCCGATTTTTCATTACCGGGTAAAGGCTCTGTTACTTACCCTACTGGTGTAGTTAAAGAATTTAAATTTGGTTTTGAATGGCAGCAAAAAGCTGAAAAATTCACTATTGGCTCTAAAAGTTACAATATGGAGCAGATCCCTAGCTCTTACTCGGTAGCTATCACGCTTTCAAAAGATGACAGCCAAATATGGGTGCAAGAATTTAATAATGGATTTATTGAAGAGTTTGAATGGCAAATTGGCGAACATAAGATCACTTTAAAAAAGCAGCAATTTAGCGACCCCGTAAAAGGCGATTATGTTATTGAACTTAATGGCCGTAGCTATTTTTTCACTCGTAATAACGCCAGCATTGTAATGAACTTTAACGAAGAAGGTATCGAGACGATTGCAATTGACGGGGTAACAAAAAATATGGGCACTAAAAATTAGTCCCCATATTTTAATTTATTTAGGCCAATTACACTTTTACTGTTTTTCGGTTAATACCGTAATCACGTAACTTATTAGCTACCGCGGTGTGACTTAGGCCCAATCGCTTAGCTAACTGACGTGAGCTTGGATAAGCTGGGTAGAGTTTGCGAAGTAAAGTCGCTTCAAAACGTTTAACAGCTTGATCTAGTGAGCCTTCAAAATCAGACTCTAAATACCCTAAATCATGGGTAAAAGTTGGTAACTGTAAATGCTCTACGCGAAGCTCGCTATCATCTAGTAACGACACTGCGCGGTAAATAGCATTTTCCAGCTGACGAACATTTCCTGGCCACGGATACTCTTGTAAAAAGCTCAAACACTCTTGTGATAAAACAGGAATTGCATGACCATTTTGTTGCGCATATTTTTGAATAAAATGCTCTGCAAGTGGTCCTACATCTGCTTTTCTATCTCTTAGTGGCGCTATTTCTAAAGTAAGCACGTTTATACGGTAATATAAGTCTTCTCTAAAAACCCCTTCTTGTACCATTGCAGGTAAGTCTTTTTGAGTAGCGGCAACAATACGTACATTTACTTTAACTTCGTTCTCATCGCCTACTTTTCTAAAAGTACCATCTTGTAAAAAACGCAGTAACTTAGTTTGTAGTTGAGTCGACATTTCGCCAACTTCATCTAAAAATACAGTTCCACCATCGGCTTGCTCTAATACACCGCGCTTTGGCGCTGCATTTTCTTCGTACCCGGCATAACCAAATAACTCAGACTCAGCAACATCATCAGGAAGTGAAGCACACGACAGTGCAATAAAAGGTTTAACAGAACGATTAGATGCGTAATGGCACGCTCTAGCTAATAACTCTTTACCTGTTCCTGTTTCACCAGTAATCAAAATAGGGGCTTCTAGTTGCGCCATTTTGCGTGCTTCGCGCACAACTCGGCGCATTGCCGTACTAAAGTTATGAATAGTAGCGAAGCTTTCTTGCCCGTAACGTCTAAATGCACTGACTTGCTGCCCTAACCGACTTTGCGATTTAATGTTAATAACCGCACCAGCAAGCACATCACCTTCACTACCTTGAGGCACTGCAATTGGCAAAATGTCTGCAATAAAATCCTCACCAGCAACTTCAACGCGAGTAGTTTGTCCGAGTACTTCTTTACCTTCTAACCAGCGTGTAAAGTTAAAGCCTTTAAGCAGGTTATTAATATTTGCACCAATCACGTCTTTTTCAATTAGCTGTAAGTCTTTACATGCTGCATCGTTACATAAACGCACCCAGCCTTTAGCATCAATAGAGATAACCCCATCAGGCAATGCACGTAGTAAAGTATTTAATTCGTTGTGTTCACGCTCAGATGGTAAAAATGCAGTGGTACGCACATCATGTACACCGTCGATTAAACGTATCGATGGCATAATTTTTTGGAATTGTTCAAATTCAATTTCGGGAAAACTAACGTACATACGACAATTTACAGAATCGACTTCAATTCCTTTCAAATCAACGCTGTAGTTAACTAATATATTAAGGATTTCTTGAGCAATACCAATTCGATCAGCACAGTGAATATCTAGACGCATACATCCTCAAAGAAGGAAAAACTATATTAGCCGAATAATACGCTAAGTCGCTTTGAGAAGGTAGTTTATTGTAAACATTTTTGGACAAAATAGCTTTTAGAGCCAAAGGGTGGGATGTAATTAAACGAAGAAAAACAGCACTGATATTTATATTTAACTATACCAGTGCTGTTTATTAAATCTTATTATGAGACTACTTACCTTGTGGGTAAGCTGACCAATCACCACCATCTAATTGTATGAATGGTCTTTGGTTAACATACATCATTATTGTGCCTTCATTTTCAGCAACTTTAGGTGCTTTAGGTAGGTTTTCAAGTAAATTAGCAACACTATTATTCCCACCAAACACATCAGTTTGCAGCGTCTTACTTACCAGCTCTGAAAGCGCAAAGTAACTTGTTGAATCATCAACCACAATTTGCGAGTAGTTTTGTACGTCTGGGCCTATAAATTTAATCGCTACAGGTACAGACACAATTGCAGGACTAGGGATTTCACGTAATCCTGCAAATTGTACTTTATCACCTTTTAAGTTAGCGCCGTGTTCAGGCACTATCATTAACATAACGTTGCGACCACGCTTTTCTAATTTTTTTACAAATTGGTTAATATCAGCAAACAAGTTTTTATGTCTGATTGGGTATGTCTCTTTACTATTCACCCTTGGTTGATTCTCTAGCTGATTACCGTCATGTAAACTTGTGGTGTTATAGTACATCGCACACGGCTTACAATCATCAGCTTGCTCTAACCAACCATCCAGCACAGCTTCATCTGAGTAAATAGGGCTATTATCAAAACCTCGAAGCGCCACTGGCATTGAATCGATATTAAATGGCGTGCTATCTAGGCCACCGTACTTATTTATTAAACCTTTAAACTCATCAAAATGTCCGTCGTGATTCATCACAACATTATTTTGATAACCTAGTTTTTCTAGGTTTTTAAACAAGTGACATTGTTCAGGTGCCTCTTTAAATAATGCCGTTTGACTAGTTTGGCCACAACTAGCGCGCAGTAGCCTTACCGCAGCTGGTCCGCTGTATGATGTAGCCGAGTTAAAGTCTGAAAACACCACATCAAAGTCTTTATACATATCAGTAACACTTACACCAATAGCATTTAAATCAGCAACAGCCATTGAGCATATGTTCAAAATAATTACATCAAACAGTTCACCATTTACTTGGCTTGGAAAGTGACTCATTAATAAGCTTTGTTGTTGATAAAAATCAGCTAATTTTTGATCAGGAGATTGTGCTGCCTGAGTGATCACTTGTGTTTGAGGATTACTTTGACTCTGTGTAACCGGCTCAGGGTTAGCCACATTATTAACAAATTGTGATTGAGAGTTACCCCCTTGCCATCCTACAACTAACAGCCCAACGATAGTGACTGTTGTAAAGCGTATCCATTGCGATGTATACCAAAAACACACACTAATTACGAACAAAGCCAATAACATATCAATGTTAATAACACGGGTTAATAACTCAATAAAATAACCAAAACTAAAATCTTGGACGTTACCCGCTTGTTTAGTCAACCTGTTTATTGGTGGCAACCATGAGTCTTGGTAAAGTAATACCACAGCAAACACAGCACCTACTATATGTTTTGCCTTCTCTATTAATGGCTGTTTAAATTTAATCGCAAGCAACGCAGCAAAAGCCGCATTAGTTAATACGTTAAAATCAATTGCACCATAATAAAACAGAGCAAACTTAACTAAAAAATAAAGGTTCCAAACCCCTAAACCTGATAATTTCACTTCTTATCCTTTTTTACTGTATTTGGTGTATAAGGCTCTAGTACTTCATGTTTAAAAGTAAGCTTATAATAATATTTTGTTATTTGAGATAAAATGTATTTGCCTAGCATACAAAGCACCGCACCAAGCACCATTGCAAGAAACACGGTAATTAAAAGCTGATTCATACTCATAAGTTGTCTCTTAATTTCATTATAAAAGGCTTAGCATCTGGGCGGCTTTTGCTAGAAAATTCAGGTGTGTTAATATTTTCAGTAACGCTGTTTGCTATATCAGGTGCAAATTTATAGCTATCATTCTCGGCAAGTTTTTGCGAGAAATCTACAACACTCTTACCTTTATAAAAACGCCTTAATTGTTTACATTCTTGTTGAATGTAAAAGTGATCAGAAATTACATTTTGCTGTACAAAAAAATCGCTTGTTTTTAATTTAAACAAATGCTTAATCGCATTATCAACGTCATTCTCTCTACAAGCATGCAAATATAAATAAACTGTATTATCTGCAATACTAAATACATCACCTTCGCGTTTAATATGAAATAAATGCAAAGGGTGTATTGGGTCGATTCGTGGCAGTAATTCAAGCTTTACTAGCACACCACTCACACCTAAATTAACGGCTGAGTCACTATGAATTTCTACTTGTTTTGTAAACTCAATGAAAGGTAAATATCCTTTCGAAAAAGTGTTTTCGGTGTATTTCAATACGTCCTCAACTGAGGGAGGTAAAGGCCTAGAAAACTGAAAACCTTGAATAGATTGAATTTGTGAGAGCAACCGAGAAGGCTCTGAAAAACTATATAGAATAAGGTTTACACCCAATGTTAAAAATAAACATTCATCTTGATGGCGAATAACACCATCAACATTTTGAATAACAAGCTTTAACCAGCGCCCACAGTTTTTTCTAAGTTCAAAACACTGCTTACCTAATAACGCTAAATCAGTGTAACGCGTTACTGCAAAAATTAAGGTGGCTGCTTCTACCTTTGGGCCTTTATTAAATAAGTCATTATTATCTTTTACACTTTTATAGTGCATTGGTAATTTAGTACCTTCGGGCACCGCACTTTGTACAAGCCAAACATCGTCTTCATCGGAAAAGTCTGAACTTTTAGGTGCTTTGCTCTCGCTTATTATTCCCTTTTGAACAACAAACTGATTATTACTTAATAATAACGGGTAATGTTCACCAGCAATAACACCCGTGCTATGGCGCCAATAATCATATTCAAGAACTCGCATTGCAGAATCATTATCAACAAAAACCAGCCCATCAAATACATTATTTAATCGTCTAACTAAAAAACGGTAGTTAGCAATATCAGGCCCAGATATTAAAAATAGTAATGTAGCTCCGGTACGACGAACAAAGTCGTTGTACTCATTCATCATCAGCTTTAAGCTTTTTTCGCCAACACTGTTTAACTGTGTTGTATTAAAATGAACAAAAATGAGCGCTTCGTTTAGACGTTTATAAGCACTTATCTCTTTTATAATACCTGAATTGATTCGCTCAATTGAATAGTGTTGTGTTTCTGGGGCCAACGAAAAAGGATGTACTCGATTATGTTCATAAGCATAATTTAACGATGCAGAAAAAGAAGAATCAAAAAATGATTCAGCCTCTTGAGAAACTATATATATATCATTAGCCAAACTTTGGTTAATTGAATGTAACGCTAATTCGATTGCAAAATTGTCTAAAGGCGCTAAAACAGCATAACTTGAAGCCGATTTTAACTCTTTTGCAGCAGGCTCTAATCCCGTTATGTTAAAGTTATGCACTTAAAATGCCCTATAAAAAATACTTTTTTACTAGTTTTAACCGTTATTCTATATATAATAGCCAAATATTGTCCACTTTTAATCAAAGTAATTAAAGTACCTGTAAAGGTAAAGATGAACAACTTAACATCTAAAAACTCACAAACGTTAACATCGAGTGATATAGAAAACCTTACACTGCGTTTTGGTGGAAAGAGTGATGACTACATAGAAATCGTAAACAAGCAGCAAAATAATAATACAATTAATAAATATGCATTGCTTAAAGAGATAAACAACGAACTAAACACATACACTAGTTAAACTAAGGATAGGTAACCCCGTTGCAAAGAGTTTTCATTAAAGGTATCAAAGGCGGTTTAGGCAGTACTTCTGTAGTTGCCAATCTTGCATGCGTGCTAAAAAAGTCTGACGTTGACGTTGTTGCTATCGATTTAGATGCAAAAAGTGACTTAGGTTTACATTTTGGTTTACCTTGGAAATACACCAAAGGCTGGAGCAATGAAGCTAGCTTTGAAGATGCTCTTGCGCATTTTCACCAAGATAACGATGGCATTATATTTTTACCATTTGGTGATAGCGATGACACCAGCACCGATAACATCACTAAAATAGTCAATAAATGCAAAAATCTAAATTATAGCGATGAAGCTTGGATACTTTTTGATTGCCCTTCACATATTAATCTTTCTTACTACCCATTAGAAAAAAACGATATTGTTATTGAACTAGTGAATTGTGACGCCATTTGTCACAGCTTAATTTATAGACGCCTGCAAAACCTTAAGAATTCAGATACAACTTGGAAGCATTATTTTTTAGTTAACCGCTATAACTCCGCATCAACGCTAGAATTTGACTTATTTTCCCTATGGCAATCAACGCTTCCCCTTATGGCTCCGTTTTTTATCAACAGTGACGAAGTAATCAAAGAGTCAACCGCATACAGAAATGTAGCACTTAACTGCGCGCCTTATAGTGTCGCAAACGATGATTTTGAAACGCTAGCTGGTTGGCTAGTTAGTAAAGCGGCCTTATAAAATGAGTATTACACTATTTTATCAGCGCCCTATTCACAGCACTTTATACTTGCTGCTGAGCATTTTATTTACTGATAAGTTAGTTCGGTATATTTTATTTAAGTTTCATAGCTACTTTAATCAACATAAAGTAAATGTAATTGAAGCTTTCTTAATGCCTTTTATTACACTTTTAAGCTCGCTATTTATAAATATTAAACAGCATAAAATTAGCTTTGAGTTTACCCTTTATGACTACTACCCTCATTTAAGGTTGCCTTACCGCACTTATATTTACTCAAATATATTACGCTTTGTTATACAAAGTATTTTTTTAGTGTTTTTTAAAAACCAGCTTAAACCGAGATCTGTAAAAGAAGATGCAGTTAATTATTTTTACGATGGCGTTAGCTATCTTTTAAGGCAATTACGTTGGTTTGATTTAAAGTTAGGTAAATTATTAAAACGCCTACTATCAAAAAACAAAAAAGGCCCTAAAAAAAGTGCATTTAAAGCCATGGCTGATGCACGTGTATGGCAAAATAAATTAGTTAAATACGTCATCCTCGCGTTTATTTTATTTTTATTAGCAATATTCATTACAATTCCTTTTAGCTTGGAAGCTCAAGCCGTATTTATAAGCTTTATTTTATTAGTTGCGTATGCACTTAAACGAGTAAAAGGCCAAATGGCAACCATTGTCATGATCACCTTGTCAGTAACTACCTCTTCTCGTTACTTATGGTGGCGTTACACTGAGACTTTAAACTGGGATGATCCGCTTGCACTTGCACTAGGTGGCGGCTTACTACTTGCTGAAACATATGCATGGCTTGTACTGATTTTAGGTTTTTTTCAAACAGTTAATCCGCTTGAGCGAAAACCAGTGCCTTTACCTAAAGACACTGACCTATGGCCAACTGTTGATGTATATATTCCAACTTATAACGAGCCGTTAAGCGTTGTAAGACCTACTACTCTCGCTGCTTTAAGTATCGATTGGCCTGCAGACAAGCTAAATGTTTATATATTAGATGATGGTAAGCGCTCAGAGTTTAAGGATTTTGCAGCCGAGATTGGAGTGGGTTATTTAGCGCGTTCGGATAACAATCATGCTAAAGCCGGTAATATGAATAGCGCTATGCGTTATACCGATGGCGAATATATCGCAATTTTTGATTGTGACCACGTTCCTGCTCGCTCGTTCTTACAAATGACAATGGGACAGTTTTTAAAAGACAGTAAAGTGTGTTTGGTCCAAACACCGCATCACTTTTTTTCTGCCGATCCATTTGAGCGAAATCTTAATAACCACAGTCAAATCCCTAACGAAAACATGTTGTTTTATGGACTAATTCAAGACGGTAACGACATGTGGGATGCAACCTTCTTTTGTGGTTCTTGCGCCGTATTAAAACGAGAAGCGCTTGATAATATTGGTGGTTTTGCATTTGAAACAGTAACTGAGGATGCTCACACGGCCCTTCGTATGCAGCGCGCAGGTTATAAAACTGCATATATAAACATCCCACAAGCCGCAGGCCTTGCAACCGATAGCCTGTCAGCGCATATAGGCCAACGTATTCGCTGGGCGCGTGGTATGGCACAAATATTTAGGCTTGATAATCCATTGATGGGTAAAGGTTTAAGCATTCCTCAACGATTATGCTATATAAACGCAATGTTGCATTTCCTTTCGGGTATTCCTCGTATTGTATTTTTAACAGCTCCTTTAGCGCTAATATATTTTAATGCCTACATAATTTATGCTCCTTTTATTGCTATTTTTATCTATGTGGTACCGACACTAATTCAAATAAAAGCGACTAACTCACGTATTCAAGGTAAATACCGTTACTCTTTCTGGGGTGAAGTGTATGAGTCAGTACTTGCTTGGTACATACTAAAACCAACTACCGTTGCTTTATTTAATCCTAATAAAGGTAAATTTAACGTAACCGAAAAAGGCGGTTTAAATGATGAAGAGCATTACGACTGGGGGATTTCTAAACCGTATTTAATTCTCTTACTTATTAACTTACTTGGAATAATAGTGGGTGTATTGCGTCTGTTTTTAGGTGATTCAAGCCAGATTGGCGTACTTATAATAAGTATGGGTTGGGCTTTTTATAATATTATTATTTTGGGTGCAGCGGTTGCGGTTGCTGCTGAGGCTCGCCAAGTGAGGCACTCGCATCGTATAAAGGCAAACTTTCCTGCCGGCGTTCGTTTAGCAAATGGTCATACTTTAAAAGTAAAAATAACGGATTATTCAGATAACGGTGTAGGTATAGAGACTGAACACGCACATTTATGCCGCGTTAACGATAAAATCGAATTATTGATGAGTCGCGGTAACAAGCAATTTTCGTTTACAACGTATGTATGTAATACCCGTAAAAAACAAATTGGCCTTACACTTAAAGATTTATCTCTCGAAAAGCAAAGAGCTTTTATACAATGTACTTTCTCCAGAGCAGATGCTTGGCTAGATTGGCAAAATAACTTTAGACATGACCGTCCATCGTATAGCTTCAAAGAAGTGCAAAAAACCAGTTTACGGGGCTTTAGTAATTTATTATTTCATGCCCCAAGAGCGTTACAACCAATAATTAAG
>NZ_PJBR01000037.1:0-33999 GCF_002863625.1 Pseudoalteromonas sp. MelDa3
TCACTATGTTTCTTAAAAGCCTCTTAACAGTGAGCGTTGCTTTGGCAATGGGTGCTGCAAACGCTAACGAATTCGTTATTGAAAAACTCGCAAAACCAAGTTCACAACAGGTGTCGTTAACACTCGACCCGAGCCAAGATACATTCACAGGGATGACTGAGATTTCCCTAGAAGTACTAAAACCAACAAAATACATTGAGTTAAATGGCGTAGCTTACGCTGTTAAAATGGCGCAACTGCTTGGTGATGAAAACTGTGATTTAAACAATGAAATGCTTAAAACAGGTAAAGTAAAATTTAGCTGTGATGAGCAAATTCAACCAGGTAAATACACCCTTAAAGTTGATTTTTCAGCGCCATATAACCGTCAAAGTGTTGGTTTATACAAAACATTAGACCAAGGCACTCCTTACTTATTTACTCAATTTGAAATGAGTGATGCACGCCGTGCATTTCCTGTTTTTGACGAGCCAAGTTACAAAATTCCATTTCAGCTAACAATTACCGCGCCTACATCACAAAAAGTATATTCAAATACGCCAGAGTTAAAAACAACAGTTAATGGCGATATGACCACACACTTTTTTGATAAGACACCGCCAATCCCTTCATACCTAGTAGCGATGGCTGTTGGCCCGTTTGAAGAATTAGAAATTAAAGGCATGCCAATTCCTGGTCGTGTAATTACCCCTCAAGGTAAAATTCACTTAGCCCAATACGCAAAAGAAAATATGCCAAAAGTACTGGGCGCACTTGAAGCGTATTTTGGTATCCCTTACGTTTACAAAAAATTAGACTCAGTAGCGGTACCAGAGTTTCCATTTGGCGCAATGGAAAACTCAGGCTTAGTGACCTACAGAGAAGATATTTTATTGGTTGATTTAGCTGCCGCAACACGCAGTAAAAAACAACGTAATGTATCAATTATTGCTCACGAACTTGCTCACCAATGGTACGGTAACTTAGTAACCATGAAATGGTGGAACGACTTATGGTTAAACGAAGCGTTTGCTAGCTGGATGGCTGCAAAAATTACTAAGCAGCTTAACCCTGAGTTTGAATCGCACTTAGACCTGCCACAAAACAACGTAATGGCACTTGATGCACGCCTAAGCACCAAGCCTATTCGTAAGCCAATTAAAACCGAAGCCGACATTATGGACGGTTTAGGTCTTGCTTACAGTAAAGGCAGCTCAGTACTTGCTATGGTTGAAAACTGGATTGGCGAAGATGCATTCCAAAAAGGTATTCAAAGCTACTTAAAAGAGTTTTCATATAAAAATGCTGAAGCGGCAGATTTGTGGGAAGCACTTGGTAAAGCATCAAATAAAGACGTAGCGAGTGTTTTAAAATCGTTTATTGAACAGTCTTCTTTCCCACTAGTAAAAGTAACTCAACAAGGTAACAAAGTAACTATTTCACAAAGCCGCTTTGTAAATGCAGGCGTTGATGCGCCAGAGCAGTTATGGAATGTACCGGTTGCAATTAAATATGGTGCTGGCGATAAAGTAAAAACAGCAAATGTATTACTTAATAAACAAAGCCAAACGCTAGACTTAGACTTTGAGCCAGAATGGATTTATCCAGATCAGGGTGCACTAGGCTACTACCGCTGGGTAATGGATGACGCACAATTTAGCGCACTTGTTAAAAAGGCGCCAAGCGTACTGAGTGACCGTGAACGCTTAGCGTTGTTATCGGCTACTGATGCACTACTTGACGCTGGTGTTATATCTGCTGCTAAGTTAATGCAAACACTTGAAGTGTTCGTAAGCGATAGCCACCCTCGCGTAGCAAATACCGCGCTAGGTTACTTAGTATCGCAACAACGTACTTTTAAAGACGATAGCAATAAAGACCTATGGCCTGAATTTATTCGCGGTGCAGTAACGCCTGCAGCTAAGAAATATGGTTTAGAAGCTAAAGCGGGAGAAGACGGAGCTATTGCACAACTTCGTGCGGCCGTTGTATCACGCTTAGGTTTTGATGGTGAAGATCAAAACGTAATCAGTAAAGCGAAAGAAAAAACACAAGTTTATTTAAATGATCCACAAAAAGTAGATCCTTACTTAGCGGGTACGTACTTAACTCTTGCTGCTTTTCATGGTGACAAAGCGCTGCTTGATCAATTCATGACAACGTTTAAAACAACGAAAGATCCACAAGTACGCACTAACATGCTTGCTGCAATGGGCTTTTTTGGTAAACCTGAATTACAAAAAGCGGTATTAGCTTATAGCTTAACGGATGAAGTAACTGCCTCTGACATGCGTACTATTTTGTCAGGTCAAAGTTATACAGATGAGCGCCAAGCGTTATTTATTGACTGGGTTTACAGTAACTACGATAAAGTAACAGCAAGCTTACCGCCTTTCTTTATTCCTAACTTGCCGTACTTTACAACGGCGAGTTGTAATGCAGAAAGCTTAGCTAAAACAAAGACCTTTTTTAACGAAAAAGTAGCCGATGTAGCCGGTTACGCTCGTACATTAAGTAAGCTTGAAGAAAGCACAAACGATTGTATCGCGCTTAAAACACGTGAACTTGAATCGGTTAATAGTTTCTTAAAAAGTAAGTAACCCTTAGGTTTATTAAGCTATAAAAACACAAAAGCCGCTGAATATAAATTCAGCGGCTTTTTACGTTTATGTTTACGTTTACGTTTGTATTTTATTAGTTACCAATAATCATAGTTAGCTTGGCTATAAAGTCTTTTGCTGCTTGCTCAGAGTTTATTTTAAATGCCACACCGTAGTGAATAGGCTGAGCACTTTTAAAAATACGTGTAGGAAAGCGTGTCATCTCGCTGCTATGAAAGTAGCCTTGCGCACGAGTTACGCCATCAATATCACTAAAGTCATCGCTAAACACCTCAAATGCTGGGCGAATTACTATTTTACCCTTGCCGCTTTCGCTGTGGGTATAAAATGCTTCTTTAGAGTTTACTAACATGTACTCTGCAATATTTTTAATCTTAAAATTACTTCTACACTGTAATTTAATGAGCTGTTCTGTCAGCTCGTCTGCACTATAAGCCACGTGTAATCCCTATTAGTTAATTTGCGTATTAGATTAACGCATACACACAATAAAATCTGAATTTATTTGTCTGCTTTACTGCGTTATATCACATACAAAAGCGAGTTTTTCATTGTTGTAACTCATTCTTGTTATATTTGTTTCGCAGTAGGTGCTTAAATTAAGCCATTGCGATACTTCATCACTTCCATCAAGTTTACGCTGATAAACGCGGTTTTTAATAGCATAAGCGATAGTTTCATCATCTTTCAAAATAAAATCTTGAACTTGAGCAGGTAACCTTAGTAGGTCTTCAACTTGTTTATCCTGTGGATTAAAACTCGCTAAAATATGTTGCTCGTTTTTAGTGTAACTAAATAAAAATGCAGCCGTAGAGTTGTTATAAATAAGCGTTCGGCCAATATTACTGGCAGCTATTTTCCCCTTCGCTTGTGCAACAGAAGTATATTGAAGAGTATGAGGTTCACCTAAAATAAACATTACTAAATCATTTTGAACACCCCATGCATGGTACCCAACAGGTTCAATCCAATCAAAAATACGACTTGGCGCATCTTCGCTTTTGAGTGGGTATTGCCACAGTTTTTGCTTACCATCTGCCTCTACAACAATCGCTGATACTGCATCACCACTTGGCATAACCGTTGGTGAATATTCGCTTACGGGAGAGTTACTGATATTAATAACTTTTTTTGATGTTAAATCGTAATAAGCAATATCGGTTTGGCTTTGCTCACCTGCAGTCACCTCATGAGTAAAGTATAAACCTATACTTGTTAAGTGCGGTTGGTTGTTATAACTGTTTTTATCACTCACTATATTAACTTGTACCCCATAAGGCGTATTTAAATCAGCAAGTAATACTTGGCTTTTTGGCATGCTAGCCTGCGCCATAATTGGGCTAAGCGCTGCTATAGAAAATATCCCAAGTAATGGTTTAATAAGTTTCATGCTTTCTCTCGTTTTAATTTTAAGCACCTCATGATAACGTTATTTGCTGATGACGTCACTTGAGCAAAGTCAGTCAACTCTTAAGATACCCAAACGGCTTAAAATAATGTTAAGTTTAGTCTGGTTATAAAACCTGGTCCTAAAAAAGAGAATTAACATGTCAGCTAAAAATCCTATTATTGCGATTACGGGTTCGTCTGGTGCGGGTACAACCACCACAACCAATGCAATTAAACATATTTTCCGTAGCCTTAATATTGAAGCGGCTTTTATCGAAGGAGATAGCTTTCATCGTTACACTCGCCCTGAAATGGATAAAAAAGTACGTGAAGCACAACAAGAAAATAAACACATTAGTTACTTTGGCCGAGAAGCAAATGACTTTGGTGCTTTAGAAGCGTTGTTTGAAAACTATAGTGAAACAGGCCAAGGTAAGTTACGCCGATACTTACACACCTTTGATGAAGCCGTCCCATATAATCAATTACCGGGTACATTTACTCCTTGGCAAGACCTTGATAGTAATACTGATATATTGTTTTATGAAGGGTTACACGGCGGCGTAGTTGATCAAGATGTAGACGTTGCAAAGCATGTCGATTTATTAATAGGCATGGTTCCAATTATTAACCTTGAGTGGATTCAAAAATTAATACGCGATACATCCGAACGAGGCCATTCTCGCGAAGCGGTTATGGGCTCTATTGTGCGCAGTATGGATGACTATATAAATCATATTACCCCGCAGTTTTCTCGTACCCATATTAATTTTCAACGAGTGCCTACTGTTGATACATCAAACCCATTTAGCGCCAAAGATATTCCATCTCTTGATGAAAGCTTTGTAGTTATTCGCTTTAGGGGTATTGATGATGTTGATTTTCCTTATTATTTACGCATGATCGAAGGCAGTTTTATGTCTCGTATTAATACGCTTGTAGTACCAGGCGGCAAAATGGGCTTGGCTATGGAGCTTGTGCTTACCCCATTAATTAAAGATATTATTTTGAAAAAGCGTGCACTGGAAAACCTAGCACCACTCGATTTACCTATTTGATTACCGACTCTTTTTTGTTAAAGCTAACTCACGTACACTGCTGATTTTGCTCAAGGTGAGATCAGCATGTCACAACAATTAAAAATTATTGTCGGTTCTAAAAATCCTGTAAAAATAAATGCCGCTAAACATATTTTTACTATGTATTTTCCAGAATGTATCATTGACTGTGAAGGTGTGAATGCTCCCTCTGACGTGCCCGATCAGCCTATTGGCGAAGACGAAACACGTATTGGCGCGCAAAACCGTGTTAATTATTGTAAAGAGCACCACCAAGCTCACTATTACGTTGCAATGGAAGGCGGTGCAGAGCAATTTAGCTATGGTGCAGCAACCTTTGCTTACGTTGTTATTGATAATGCCTTAAATCAAGTTGTAGGGCGTAGCAGCAACCTTCCTCTACCCCAAGTACTTTATAATGCATTACTTAAAGGTGAAGAACTTGGCGATGTAATGGACAAAGCATTTAATACCACCAACGTTAAACAAAAAGGTGGCGCTATTGGTCTACTTACCAACAATCATGCCACGCGCGAAAGTACCTATACACAAGCACTCACTTTAGCTATGGCGCCTTTTTTACACCCTGAGCTATACGGCCAAACAAATTAATTTAGGAAGTTTAATGAAGTACAACTATGTATTGTTTGATGCAGACGAAACCTTATTTAGGTTTGATATTTTAGCGGGCATGACTCGCATGTTTAAAGCTTACAACGTAGATTTTAGCCAAGACGATTATATTCATTATCAAAAAACCAATAAGCAGCTGTGGGTTGATTATCAAAATGGCACTATTAGCGCAGATTACTTACAAGTAACACGCTTTAATGAGTGGGCTTCAAAACTTAATGTGCCAGCAAAAGAGCTAAACGATGCTTTTTTAGATTCTATGGCGCAAATTTGCGAGCCATTACCTGGTGCTATTGAGCTTTTAAATAAACTTAAGCCAAATGCTAGATTAGGTATTATTACTAACGGATTTGCCCGTTTACAAACCGTACGCCTTGAGCATACTGGCTTAAAAGATATGTTTGAATGGTTAGTTATATCTGAACTTGTAGGTATAGCAAAACCGAATAAAGCGATTTTCGAGCACACATTTGAGCTAATGGGTAACCCAGATAAAAGCGAGATACTTATGGTGGGTGATACTGCTGCAAGTGACATACTTGGCGGCAACAATGCTGGTATTGATACTTGCTGGTTACAGCACCCTGGTGAGCAATTAGCCGACGGAATAAAGCCAACCTATACCGTAGCTAGTTTAAATCAGTTACAAGCTCTTTTGGAGTTATAATAAAGTATAGAGCTATTAAATTTCACGCAAAAAAAAATGACGCTAATTAGCGTCATTTTTTATAACTGTTTTTCGAGCTGCTCTTTTACTGCTTTTAGGCTGGAGCTAACTCAAGACCGGGTGCAGGCATCGTCACAGGCGTTTCAAATGTTGCCCACTCCCATGCTGACTCTGTAGCCATAATTTTACGAAGTAATTTATTATTTAAATCATGACCCGATTTAAATGCAGTTACTTTACCTAAAAGGTTATGGCCTGTCATAAACATGTCACCAACACAGTCTAATATCTTGTGCTTAACAAACTCGTCGCTATAACGTAAACCGTTAGGATTTAAAACTTTGAACTCATCAAGTACCACAGCACTATCCATGCTACCACCTAGCGCTAGGTTGTTTGCATGCATGTATTCAATATCTTTCATAAATCCAAAAGTACGCGCACGGCTAATTTCTTCAATAAAGCTTTGCGTTGTTATATCCAACCCAATACGTTGGCGACTTTCATTGATAGCTGGGTGGTTAAATGCAATCTCAAAGTCGATATGAAAACCATCATATGGTTCAACTTCAGCCCACTTATCACCTTCTTCAATGCGTACTTTTTCTTTAATACGGATAAAGCGTTTAGCAACGTTTTGCTCTTCAATTCCGCCTTTTTGTAACAGATATATGAATGGTAATGCACTACCATCCATAATCGGCACTTCTGAGCTGTCTAATTCTACAATTAGATTATCAATTCCCATTGCAGCAACGGCTGCAATAAGATGCTCAGTAGTCGATAAGCGAACACCATCTTTGTTAATTAAACAGGTACACAACTGCGTATCACCAACGGCTTCAGGTGTTGTTTCAAAATCAACAACCGGATCAAGGTCGACACGACGAAATACAATCCCAGTATTTGCGCTCGCAGGTCGGAGAGTTATTGTGACCTTCTCACCTTTATGAAGTCCAATTCCTATGGCTTTGACTACTTCTGCAATCGTACGCTGTTTAATCATAGGTATGCTCACTTTTAAATCAGTTACAGTTATATGGCGGATTTTAACATAAATCCTTTTGCCTTTCAATATTTGTACATATTTCAAACAAAAGTATTATTAAATGTTAATCAGCCTGCTTACGTAAAAAAGCGGGGATATCAAAATAATCACCACCTTCTGATTTATCCGCTTTTTTACTGTTTTGTGCTGAAGAGCTCGATGCACTGCTTGAACTAGTTGTAGGCGCTTTTTCTTTGCTTTGCGTTTTAGCAGTGTTTTCTTCAGTGTTTGTATCTTGGCTTGCAAAGCTTGGTACGTACATACTGCTCGTTTGGTTTGATGTGCTTGCAACATCAGAACCTGATGCTTTTTTAAAGCCGTTATCAACAATACCAAACTGTGGACGACGATCGCCGCCTAAGCCAGTTGCAACAACCGTCACACGTAGCTCATCAGTCATTTCTGGGTCGATTACCGCACCAACAACAACCGTTGCGTTTTCTGACGCAAGTGCTTTAACGTGATTACCAACAATTTCAAATTCTTCAATCGCAATGTCCATACCTGCGGTGATATTAACTAAGATACCTTTAGCACCTGTTAAATCAACGTCTTCTAGTAGTGGGCTTGAGATAGCGGCTTCTGCTGCTTCTTGTGCACGATCAGGACCTGACGCAGACGCCGTTCCCATCATTGCAGTACCCATTGCAGACATTACAGTTCTAACATCGGCGAAATCCACGTTAATTAAACCAGAACGTGTAATTAGCTCTGCTATACCTTGTACCGCACCAAATAATACGTCATTAGCTTTAGCGAAGGCATCTAGAAGTGTAGTCCCTTTTCCTAAAACTTTAAGCAATTTATTGTTCGGAATTGTAATAAGTGAATCTACAATTTCTGACAATTCGTTAATGCCTTGTTCAGCGGCTGCTGCACGTTTTTTACCTTCAAAATCAAAAGGACGTGTTACAACTGCAACGGTTAAAATACCGAGTTCTTTAGCAATTTTAGCAACTACCGGTGCTGCACCAGTACCTGTACCACCGCCCATACCGGCTGCAATAAATACCATATCGGCGCCTTCAAGGCTGGCACGAATTGTATCTGCATCTTCTTCAGCCGACTTACGGCCTACTTCAGGGTTTGCGCCCGCACCCAACCCAGAGGTTATTTGCGTGCCTAGCTGAACTGTAATATCGGCAGCAGAGTTACGTAATGCTTGCGCATCCGTATTGGCGGCTATAAAACGCACGCCTTCTATTTGTTGTTTAACCATGTGCTCAACAGCGTTACCGCCACCACCGCCCACGCCGATTACTTTTATTACAGCTTCTTCGCTGTGTTGTTCCATTATATCAAACATGTTTACTCTCCGACTTGAGTCTTAAAACTCGCCTTGGAACCATTTAGTAATGCGGTTCCACCAATTATTGTTATCCTCTGCTTTCGACTTTTGTGCATTCATCGATTGCATGGTACGCCCGTATTGTAACAAACCAACAGCGGTTGCGTACGAAGGATCATCTACATAGTCTGTCAAACCAACCATCCCGATTGGCTTGCCTATTCTTACTGGCATTTGGAAGATGTCTTCTGCCACTTCCATCGCGCCAGTCATTTTAGCAGTTCCGCCTGTAATAACGAGACCTGCCGCAATTTGGTCTTCTAAGCCTGAACGACGAATTTCTTCCATCGCAAGCTCAAATAATTCTCTAAAACGAGGCTCTACCACCTCAGATAATGTATGGCGCGACATTAACCTTGCTGGTCGTCCGCCTACACTTGGTACTTCAATTGTGTCTTCGCTACTTGCCATTTGGCTACTAGCACATGCGTATTGTACTTTGAGTGACTCGGCATGTGATATAGGTGTGCGAAATATTTTTGCAATATCACCAGTAACTTGGTTACCCGCCACTGGAATAACCGCAGAGTGACGAAGTGCGCCATTAATATAAATGGTGATATCCATAGTGCCGCCACCAATATCAAGTACTGCAACACCTAGCTCTTTTTCGTCATCTGTTAGTACAGAATAACATGACGCTAATGCAGTAAAGATAAGTTGATCGACTTCAAGACCACAGCGCTCAACGCATTTCTCGATATTTTTTGCCATATCGTTTGAGCACGTAATAATGTGTGCACGCGCTTCCATACGAACACCACTCATACCAAGTGGGTTTTTAATGCCCTCTTGCATGTCGATACTGTATTCTTGCGGCAATGCATGCAGCATTTTACGTTCTGCCGAAATAGGCACAGAACGCGCAATATGAATTACATTTTCAATGTCTTCGTCAGTGACTTCAGTGTTATTAATTGCCACCACGCCACTTTCATTTTGACACTGTATATGTTTGCCAGAAATACCCAAATACACAGAGCTAATACGACAATCAGCCATTAACTCGGCTTCGTCTATTGCTCGGCGAATAGACTCAGACACTAAGTTTAAATCGTTAACGCCGCCTTTATCCATACCATGAGATACTTGGCTGCCCACACCAACAATGCTGAGCTTGTTATCTGCGGTGATTTCACCTACCGTGGCAACCACTTTCGAGGTGCCAACGTCTAACCCTATTACTAGGTTTCTTTCTGCTGACTTAGTCATGCCTTACTCTTATTTTGTAATTGTTCTTCTTGCACTGGCTTAAAGCTGACTGCAAGGCCGGTATCATACCGTAAATCTATTGTATCTACTTGTGCATCTGCACGTTGTTCCATTCGTGGATAAACGTCTATAAAACGTTGTACACGCTTGGCTTTATCTTTACGTCCTAAATTTAAACGTATTCCGTTATCTAGCCATAGTTGCCACGAAAAACGCTCCGACAATGCCAAACTTGTTAACGTTAAGCCGTTAACTTTTAGCATTTCATCAAATTGCTTAAAAGCAATCCACGCTTCTTCTTCGCTGCCTTCTGGGCCGTATAACTGCGGTAAGTCATGATCTAACTTATCGCTGCTGGCTTGAAATGCTTGACCACTTTGGTTGAGCAATAAGTCGCTATTCCAATGTGCTACTACTTCATGTTCAACAACATATACTTGTATAGTATCAGGCCATTGTTTACGCACCGAAGCGGTAGCAACCCAGGGTAAGTCTTGAACTAGCTGCTGCACATGCTTAACATCAAGTTCAAAAAAACTACTTAAATCGGCTTTTTTAATCGCTTTTATAATTGCCGTTTCATCTGTGTATTTAGGCTGCCCTTGCACTGTAAGGTGCTTAATTTGAGCATCTTTGTTTTCAACTAACCAATCCGATACACCTGTTGTAATTTGCACTAAGCCAATTACAACTATCAGAAAAAAGCTCACACCAAAAATCAGAGACCAATTAAGTTTCAGTTTGATTTCCTGAGCTTTTTCTAAAAGGGGATGCATATTAAAGCGTTTGCTCTAAAATGCGAACAACTAATTGTTCAAAAGTTGCCCCATTCGCTTTTGCCGCCATCGGCACTAACGACTTTTCAGTCATGCCTGGTACTGTATTTACTTCAAGCAGGTAAAAATTACCTTGCTCGTCTTGCATCGCATCAACACGGCCCCAACCACTTGCGCCCACTAAATCAAATGCATCTAGCGATATAGCTTGTAAGTACTTAGTATCTTGCTCTGATAAATCTGCAGGGCAATGATACTGCGTTGTATTTGATTGATACTTAGCTTGGTAATCGTAAAAACCATTTGGTGTCGTCATCTCGATGACTGGTTGTACTTCATCGCCAAGCACTGTAACTGTGAATTCACGTCCCGTGATCCACTGCTCTACAAGTACTTGATTATCAAATTTAAATGCATTAGCTAGTGCGTATTCAAGTTCTTGTGCTGTACTTGCTTGCGCCATACCTATGCTTGAGCCTTCGTGCGATGGCTTAACCATTACCTTTTTAAACTCATCCATAATAGCTGCAGCATCAAAGCCTTTTTTAGCGTCAACTACGGTATAAGGTGCAGTACTTAAACCCGCTGATTTAAATAAGTGCTTACAACGTACTTTATCCATAGCAAGTGCTGAACCCAGTACATTACTGCCCGTGTAAGGCAGGTTCATAAATTCAAGCGCACCTTGTACAGTTCCGTCTTCGCCACCACGACCATGCAAAGCAATAAAAACGCGCTCTACATTTAATTCTTTTAACTCCCACAAAGAACGACTTTGCGGGTCAAATGCAATTGCATCAATGCCACTATTTTGCAGCGCATTTAAAACAGCCTGACCCGATCGTAAAGACACTTCACGTTCTGCTGAGTTACCACCTAGCAGTACCGCTACTTTACCAAATTGTGTGTTTACCTGAGTCATACTTCACCTTGCTTAAGTTTTTCTATCGACATACCCGTCGCAGCTAATGTTTTAACTAACTGACCTATATTACCAGCGCCTTGGGTTAATACTAAATCATTATTTTGTAAATTTGCGGCCAAAACGCCTGCAAGCTCTGCATTTGTTGCTACATGCAGCGGCTCTTTGCCACGTTGACGAAGGCTACGGCATAAGCTTTTGCTGTCTGCGCCCACAATAGGATCTTCACCAGCGCTATACACATCAAGCAGTAGCAACTGATCTACATCAGCAAGTACTTTTACAAAATCTTCGTATAAGTCGCGTGTGCGAGAAAACCTATGAGGTTGATATACCATTACTAAACGCTTATCAGGCCAACCTTCACGTACTGCTGCAATTGTTGCTGCAACTTCTGAAGGATGATGCCCGTAATCATCAACTAACATCACATTGCCACGCTCGTTTTCAAATTCACCATAGTGTTGAAAACGACGACCAATACCTTCAAACTTCTGCAGCGCTTCTAAAATTGCATGATTCGCAATATTTTGATCTTTTGCCACAGCAATCGCAGCGGTTGCATTAAGTGCGTTGTGTCTACCTGGCATATTCAACGTGGCAGTTAAACACTCACCTTGTTTGTTAGTTACTGTAAATGTGCATGTATTAGCTGATTGGCTAAAGTCGCTCATGCGGTAATCAGCATCCTTCGATTCGCCATACGTGATAACTGGGCGACCAAAACGCGGGATAAGTTCAGCAGCAACTTCAGAATCAATACATACAACAGCTAAACCATAAAACGGCAAGTTATGGATGAAATCTACGTACGTGTCTTTCATTTTTTCAAGACTGCCGCCATAAGTATCCATGTGATCTTCTTCAATATTTGTGATCACCGATACCATTGGCTGTAAGTGTAAAAACGACGCGTCGCTTTCATCAGCTTCTGCAATTAAAAAATCACTTTTGCCTACTTTTGCGTTACTACCTGCGCTATTTAACAAGCCACCAATAATAAAGGTTGGATCAAGCCCTGCTTGTCCATAAATACTCGCAATTAAGCTTGTTGTCGTTGTTTTACCATGCGTACCCGCAATTGCTATACCGTGGCGAAAACGCATTAATTCAGCCAACATTTCTGCGCGGCGAACAACAGGAACTCTTGCGGCTTTAGCTGCAATAATTTCAGGATTTGTTTCATCAATCGCACTTGAAACAACGACTACATTGGCATCTTTCACGTTATTTTCATGATGGCCTATAAATACTTCTGCACCGGCTTTAATTAAACGATCTGTCATAGCGCTATGGGCGATGTCAGAACCTGTAATACGGTAGCCTTCAAAAGCGAGTACTTCAGCAATACCGCCCATACCTGCTCCACCAATACCAATAAAGTGAATGGTTTCTATTCGGCGCATTGCAGGGCGTGTGTGTTTTTCTTGTACTGACGTTTCTTTCACTTATTTTCTCTTATTTGTTACTTGCTCACAGTGCGTTGCTACGCTTGCTGTGGCATCTAAAATGGCTTGTTTTTTTGCATTTGTAGCCATTTCAGTAATTAATGAAGGTTGGGCTAAATACGGGCTTAATAGTTCAACAATTGATTGTTTATTAAACTGCCCTTGTGGCATTAATAATGCGCCATTAGCCATCACTAAATATTGTGCGTTCGCTGTTTGATGGTCATCCACGGCATGTGGAAACGGAACAAAAACGGCCATTTTACCTGCCGCTGCAATTTCGCTAACAGTTAACGCACCAGCACGGCAAACAACAATGTCGGCCCAGCTATACGCTGCGTCCATATCATCAATAAATTCAGCTATTTTTGCATTACTGCCTGTAAAAGCATGCATTTTATAAGCGGCTTCTACGGTAGTTAAATGACCCTTACCTGTTTGATGCCATACACTTATTGGAGCTGTATTATTTAGTACTTTAAATGCTTCTGGTAATGTTTGATTAAGCACTTGTGCACCAAGCGAGCCGCCCACTACTAAAATATTAATAGGGCTTGATACATCGCGTTTGGCTATATTCATAACGCTTTGGCGAACTGGGTTACCTACTAGCTCGGCTTGACCCTGTGCAAAAGCACTTGGAAATGCAGCTAATACTCGTGTAGCCACCTTAGCTAGCAGTTTATTGCTCATACCCGCTACAGCGTTTTGCTCGTGAATAACCAGCGGGATACCTAAACTTTTTGCGGCAATTCCCGTTGGCCCCGTAACATAACCGCCCATTGCAAGTACTACATCAGGACGCTGTTCTTTCAATACCTTACGCGCCTGCAATACTGCATTAATTACCATGAATGGGGCTTTAATAAGACGCTTTAATCCGTTACCACGAACACCTTTAACGTTAATAAAATCAATATCTATATTGTGCTTAGGTACAACGCTCGCTTCCATTCGATCTGGTGTGCCGATCCAGCTAACTTGCCAACCCTGCTGTTTTAAATAATCGGCTACTGCAATACCGGGAAAAATGTGTCCGCCAGTTCCACCAGCCACTACTACTAATTTTTTACTCATCGCTTACCTCCGCGTGAGGTGGCTTGTTTGGTTGCCATTTTGGTTTCAAAATCTACGCGTAATAAAATACCCGTGGCAATCGTCATAATTAATAAGCTTGAGCCGCCATAAGAAATAAACGGCAGGGTTAAACCCTTCGTCGGTAAAATACCCGCGCTCGCACCTACATTCACCATGGTTTGAAATGCAAACCAAATACCAATGGCAAATGAAAAGTAGCCTTCGTATTCCTTGCCGCATTTAAGCGCTTGTTGACCTATTAATAAGGCTCTAAATACTAAAGTAGCTAATACCGTTAAAATACTTACAACGCCTATTAAGCCAAGTTCTTCACCTATAACGGCAAAAATAAAATCGTTATGCGCTTCAGGTAAATATTGTAGTTTTTGTACACTGTTACCTAAGCCTTGACCAAACCAACCACCTTGGCTATAAGCCATTAGCGATTGAACCAATTGGTAACCCTTACCAAAAGGATCATCCCAAGGGTCTAAAAAGCCAACAACACGTGCCATTCGATATGGTTCAACAATAATCAGTAATACAACCAAACCGACGCCAGTTAGAATAAGTACAAAGAACTGCCATAATTTAGCGCCAGCTAAAAACAGTAAACCAACCGTTGTTACAAACATAACAACCACTGTGCCTAAATCAGGTTGCAGCAAAATAAGCAGCGCATACACTGCAAATACAGCTATTGGCTTTGCAAAGCCTTTAATGTTTTCTTGTACTTCTTCGCGTTTTCTTACCAAATAACCCGCAATATAACTAAAAAAGTACAACTTAGCGGCCTCAGCCACCTGAAAACCAACAGGTCCAATAGGTATCCATCGTTTAGCGCCGTTTACTTCACGCCCAATAATCAATACCGCTATTAATAGCACCATGCCTAGTATTAATAGATAAGGGTTTGATCGTTTCCACCACTCCATTGGCACACAAACGCTTATCCAAAAAAGCACAAAAGCCATTGCCAAAAACATGCTGTGGCGAATGGTAATATGGTACGGGTCATCAAATAACCGCTCTGCGGTAGGCATTGATGCGCTGGTCACCATGATAAAACCAACACCAATGAGCATTATTACGCAGTACAATAGCGGTACATCGTATAACTGCGCCGAAGGCTTAGGTGTTAATGCGTCTCTTATATCGGCAAAAGCAATCATAACGCCCCTGCCATAACACACTGAACAAAGTCATCACCGCGTTGCATATAATTGTTATACATATCAATGCTGGCACATGCGGGGGCTAATAAAACAATATTGCCTGTACTACTAAGTACTTTGGCCAAAGTAACGGCTTCTTCCATATTGTTAGTTAAATAACTCTTATTGGTAATCGCAGCTAAGTCACTTGCATCTTTACCAAAACAAATTAATGCTTTTACATGCTGTTCTATGTAGGGTTTAAGCGCATTTAAATCAGCGCCTTTGGCATCGCCACCAGCAATAACAACCAGATTTTCACCGTCACTAGCTAAACTATCTATTGCAGCTATAGTTGCTCCAACATTGGTAGCCTTTGAATCGTTAAAATACTTTACACCGTTAAGCTCAGCTATAAATTGGCAACGATGAGCCAATCCATTAAATTGACCTAATGCGTTTTTATACTGCTCTTTGCTTACTTCAAACGGACTTAAGAGCGCCATTACTGCAAGCGTATTTAAATAATTGTGCTTACCCACTACCGCAAGCGTATCAACAGGTAAAAAGGCATCGCCTTTAACCATAAAGTGAGTTTTGCCATTGTGCTGGGCTAAATGGTAATCACCTTGTTGAGCACCAAAGCTAATTAGAGGAGCCGTACCGCGCTCAACTGGATGTGTTTGACTATCGTCTGCATTGACAACAATAAGCTCTGCGAAATTATAAATACTTAGCTTTGAGTCTATATAAGCTTGGTAACTGTCGTAGCGGTCAAGATGATCTTCAGACACATTTAATACCGTTGCACTTACTGGTTTTAAACTCGTTGTGGTATCTAACTGAAAACTCGATAACTCAAGCACATACACATCAAAATCATCATTGAGTAAATCAAGTACCGCTGTGCCAATATTCCCACCCAAAGCAACTTTATAGCCGGCTTCTTTTAACACTTCATAAGCGAGCGTAACCACGGTTGACTTACCGTTAGAGCCCGTTACCGCAACGACTGGTTTTGTATTAATGCGTGCAAATAACTCAACGTCACCAATCACTTCAACACCTGCGTTAATTGCATCTGCAACAGCTGGTATTTTTAAGCTAAGCCCAGGGCTTATAATAATCATATCGCTTGAACAAAGCTCTGCGTCATCCAAATTACCAAAATGGGTATCTAGAGTTGCCGCGTGCTCTTTTAACCAATCAATCCCCGGCGGGGTTGATCGGCTATCAACGACCTTGGGGGCAAGGCCATGAGATAATAGAAAACGCACAATGCCCAGACCGGTTACACCGAGTCCGAGCACTGTTATTTGTTTGTTTTTTATCTCGTTTAAATACTGCATTTATCGAATCTTTAAAGTAGCTAAGCCAGCAAGCACTAGCACAACAGAAATAATCCAAAAGCGCACAATAACGCGAGGCTCTGGCCAACCTTTTAATTCGTAATGATGATGAATTGGCGCCATTCTAAAAATGCGTTGTCCGCGTAATTTATACGACCCCACTTGTAATATTACCGATAGCGCTTCCATTACAAATACACCGCCCATAATAATAAGCAGTAACTCTTGGCGTACTAAAACAGCAATAATACCTAATGCGCCACCAAGTGCTAATGAGCCAACATCGCCCATAAATACTTGTGCTGGGTAAGTGTTAAACCATAAAAAGCCAAGCCCTGCGCCCACGATGGCAGTACATACAACCACAAGCTCACTCGCCAGCGGTAAATGTGGAATATGTAAGTAAGCCGAAAAGTTAATATTACCTGTTAAGTAAGCAATAATTGCCAGTGCTGAAGCCACTAAAATAATTGGCACAATCGCCAAGCCATCTAAACCATCGGTCAGGTTTACCGCGTTTGATGTACCTACTATGGCAAAATACGTAAGCACGATATAAAACAAACCTAATTGCGGTAACACGTCTTTAAAAAATGGAACAACAAGTGATGTTTCAGATGCTTGTGCACTGGTAAAATACAAACCAGTAGCTACAACTAATGCAATGACCGACTGCCAAAAGTACTTCCACTTAGCAATTAAGCCTTTTGGATCTTTACGAATAACTTTACGGTAATCATCAACAAAGCCAACAATACCTAAAGAGCCAATTACAAACAGTGTTGCCCATACGTATTTATTTGATAAATCGGCCCAAAGTAGCGTGCTGGTAAAAATGGCCGCTAAAATAAGTAAGCCGCCCATAGTCGGCGTACCCGACTTAGATAAATGCGATTGCGGACCGTCGTCTCGAACTGTTTGGCCTATTTGCATACGTTGCAAACCACGAATTAACTTAGGTCCTAAATAAAGAGACATAATTAGCGCAGTTAAAATACCTAAAATGGCACGTAGCGTTAAATACGAAAAAACATGAAAACCACTAAAATACTGTGTTAAATACTCTGCCAGCCAAACTAACATTATGATACTCCATTGATGGCTTGTTGCTGGCCATTAACTAAATCGGTTACTAATAATTCCATGCGAGAACTACGCGATCCTTTCACTACTATTGTTGTTTTAGTATTCACTTTATTAATACTTTCTTGAATTTTTTGCTGCATCTGTTCGCGGCTCGAAAAGTGGCGATTAGGGAGTTCAAACACATCACTTGCGTATTTACTTAATACACCTAATGTAAATAACTCATCAATACCTTGCTCAAGTGCATACTCGCCAACTTCTTGATGGTACTTACGTGCATCTTCACCAAGCTCACCCATGTCTCCAAGCGCTAAAATGCGATGACCTTGCATATCACTTAACAAGTCAATCGCAGCCTTTACAGACTTAACATTGGCATTATAGGTATCATCAACCACGGTGAGTAAATCAGACACTTCAATTAAATTAACGCGCCCTTTTACATCCCCCATTGTGGCAAGTGCATTGGCTATTTCTTCAAGGGTTACATTAAATTCACTGGTCAGTGCAGCAGCGATAAGTGCATTACTAATATTGTGCTTACCCGGAAGTGCCAAAGTAACAGGTACTTGCTTGTTTTTAGTGCAAAGCGTAAAGCTTGCACGCGCATTGGCATCAAGCGTGATGTTCTCTGCCCAAATATCTAGTTTTTCAGTTGTAGAAAAACGTTTAACATTACGCCCTTCAAGCTTATCTAACCAATATTGGCTAAATTCACTATCGCAGTTAACAATCGCAACGCCATCATCTTTAAGGCCATCAAAAATCTCACCTTTAGCTTTTGCGACGCCCATTAAACTACCAAAACCTTCTAAGTGGGCTGCTGCAACATTACATACAACGGCTACATCTGGTTTTGTCATTGCAGTAGTGTAAGCAATTTCACCTAAGTGATTTGCACCTAGTTCAATAACCGCAAAACGATGTTGAGGCTCTAAGCGCAATAACGTAAGTGGGACGCCAATATCGTTATTAAAATTACCTTTAGTAGCTAATACATCACCGTGAACCGACAAAATTGCCGCACACATTTCTTTTACGGTGGTTTTGCCTACACTACCTGTAATTGCAATTGTTTTAGGCGCCACTTGGGCCATAACAGCGGTGCCAATTGCACCTAGTGCAATACGTGTATCGCTTACTATAAATTGTGGAATATCTACATCAACTTTGTGCTGAACAATAACGCCAATAGCGCCTTTTTGTTTAGCCTCAGCTATAAATTTATGCCCATCAAAATTTGGCCCTTTCAGTGCTAAAAACACTTCGCCATCGCACACTGTACGAGTATCAGTATTTATATTAAGCACGTGTTGATTATCACCTTGATAATCGGTTGTTAGCACATTAGCTAACCAATCAAAATCCATTGGGATCATTGTGTTATCCCTCTTACTGCTTTTTTTAGTTGTTCTTGTACATATCGGCGATCGCAAAAGTCGATTCGCTTATCGCCTATAATTTGATAATCTTCGTGGCCTTTACCTGCAATCAAAATAACCTCATCAGCTGTAGCGTTTTCTATAGCAAAACGAATTGCATTTGCTCTATCAGCCTCTAAATGTGCATTTTGAGGATGGGTTAAACCGCCAGCTACATCTGCAATAATGTCATCAGGGTTTTCTGAGCGAGGGTTATCACTGGTAATAATAACTTTATTAGCGTTTTGCTCTGCAGCTTGCGCCATCAATGCACGCTTTCCTTTGTCTCTGTCACCACCGCAACCAAATACACAACTTACACCACCTGGCACATGCAGCTGCAATGCTTGTAATGCAAGTGCAAGTGCATCGGGTGTATGGGCGTAATCAACAACACACGTCGGCATGTCTGCTTGGCTAAATGCTTGCATTCGCCCAGCTACTGGCTGTAACTGCGCACAACCTGAAACTAATTGCTCAAGCGGATAACCAAGTCCTAGTAATGTAGCGATCGCGGCCGTTAAGTTATATAAATTAAATTCGCCAAACAGAGGGGATTTAATCGATATATCACCCCAACTAGTCGATAACTGCGCCGAAATACCTTCACTTGAATATTCAACATCAGAAAAATAAACGTACTGAGCATTCTTAGGGGCTAAGTTTTTGCGGCCATAACAAATTAAGTTATTGAAATCATACTTTTCAAGCCATTGCTCAGCTTGAGAATCATCTTGATTAAGCACTACAACTTGCGGCTCAAAATCACGGAAAAGCATTAGTTTCGCATCACCGTAACTTGCCATATCACCATGGTAATCTAAGTGATCGCGCGAAAGATTAGTAAACACAGCCGCTTTAAACGCGCATTTAGCAACACGCTGCTGCACTAATCCATGAGATGACACTTCCATGGCTACCAGCTTTTTATGCTGCGAATTTAAATCGCTCAAAATATGCTGTAAATCAACCGTTGAAGGTGTGGTATTAATCAGTGGAATTAAGTTATCAGGATGACCATAACCTAAAGTGCCAATAATAGCCGAATCAGTACTGCAAAATTGCGCTAAGTGGGCAATCATTGCTGTGGTTGTCGATTTACCGTTTGTACCTGTCACACCAATTAAATCAAGAGCCTGACTTGGCTGGCTATAAAAGCGACTTGCTAATTCTGGAAGCTTTTTATCAAGCTCCGAAACTAAATATAGTGGCTCAAAACTTGTTTCAAATTCACATAATCTGTCAGCAATAATAGCTGTTGCGCCATTTTCAATTGCTTTATTAATAAATTGACCGCCATCAAGTGCATGGCCTTTAATAGCAACAAATACATCACCTGGCGTTACTTCACGGCTATCAAGGCGTAAATGTTTTACCAGTTGCGAGGGCGCATCTATTTCGATGTATTTTAAAATATCCTTTAAATCACGCATCGTTATCTTTACCTTGTACGTACGCAACCTCTTCCTTGTCAGGCGCTACGTTTAATATTCTTAATGCGTTAGAGATGATTTCTGCAAATGCAGGGCCAGCGGTGGCACCTCCATAGTACACATCACCACCTGGTTCATTAATCATAACTACCACGGCTAAACGAGGATTACTTGCCGGTGCTACACCTGCAAAGTAACCTACATATTCATCACCATAACCACCTGCTACGGCTTTTTTAGATGTACCTGTTTTACCAGCAGCACGATACCCATCAACTTTTATGTTGCGAGCAGTACCGTCTTTTTCAAATACACTTTCCATCATGTGGACTACGGCTTCTACGTCTTTTTGTTTAAAAATACGTTCGCCTTCAGGTATATTATCTTGCTTTAAAATAGTCAGAGGTCGGTTAACTCCACCAGCGCCTAACATGGTATAAAAGCGCGCCATTTGCGCAGTACTTACCGAAATTGCATAACCAAATGATAAAGTGGCAATTTCAAAGTCAGACCAACGACGATTTGGATAAAACAAACCGCTGCTTTCACCGACCATGCCTGTTCCAGTGTCACTGCCAAACCCTACTTTTTGGTATAAGCCAACAAGGTAATCTTTAGGCACTAACTGAGTAACCTTCGCAACTCCCATGTTTGAGGAGTACTTTAGTATTTCGCGCAGTGTTAGTTCGCCGTGATTACGAGTATCTCTAACTAAACTACCACCTAAACGCATCCAACCTGGGTAGGTATCAATCGTGTCATCTGCCTGAATGGCGCCGTAGTCTAGCCCAGCCAAAATGGCTAGAGGCTTAACAGTTGAGCCTGGTTCAAACAAATCTGTAATTGCGCGGTTACGACGTTTATGAGGTGCAGCATCGCTTAAGTTATTTGGATTAAATGAAGGGCTATTTACCATTGCCAGTACTTCACCGGTTTTAACATCAACTACCATAGCTGAGCCCGATGTGGCTTTATAAGTCAGTACAGCTGATTTTACGGCCTTGTACGCAATGGCTTGAATTCGTTGATCAATACTTAGTTCTATACTTTCTGGCTCTACACGTTCACGCTCGTCAAGTACTTCTACCTCACGCCCTTGTGCGTCTTTACGAATGGTACGGCGGCCTTCCTCGCCCGTTAAAGCGTTTTCGTATAGTTTTTCAATACCTTCAATGCCTTTGCCATCGATATTGGTAAAACCAATAACATGCGCGGTAACTTCACCTGCGGGGTAGTAACGTTTAGATTCATCTAGTAAATGGATACCAGGCAGGCGTAAATCGCCAATATAATTTGCTACAGCAGGGGTAACTTGGCGCTTTAAATACACAAAACGACGTGAAGGATCGTTTAAAAGGCGAGAATTAATCTTTTTAGGATCAATACGCAGTACATCTGCAAGCTCACGCCAGCGTAAGTCATTTTTATAATAAAGTGCAGTACGTTTATCAAGTTCAGCAGTGTTTTCTGCTAATGATAAATGGTCTTCACCGTTTTTATGCGCTTGTTTGGTCACTTTGGAGACAAGTGATTTATGTAATGCTTTAGGATCTGCATATACACTTACCACAGGCACACTTACCGCTAACTCTTTACCGTTACGGTCAAAAATCATTCCGCGTTGTACATGGAGCTTTTCAACGCGTACTGTACGTTTATCACTTTCTGAACGTGCTTTATCAGGTTCTATCACTTGCAGATAAGCGGCGCGAGATACGAGTGTTACAAACACCATAAACACAACTGTACACACCAGCATAAAGCGCCATGTGATTAAATTAGTGACTGGTTTTTTGCCTCTATTTCTCATTGTACTATTATTACCTGCTCATCTTGACTCGTAGGTCGTTTCATTTTTAATTGTGATATGGCGACTTCTTCAATGCGTGCATGTTGCGAATAAAATTCTTCCTCAACAAGTAAGTAGCGCCACTCTAAATCGAGTTCATCACGTTCTTGTAATAATTGGTCTTGCTTTATAAGTTGGCCACGAGCTAAGTGTGTTGTTTGCACAACAGCTAAACTAGAAGCGAATATCACAACCAACAAGGCCGAGGTTAGCTTGTTAGCTCCTAGGCCTTTTAATATTTCAAAGAATAAATTAGGTTGCCGATAGCTCGCTTTTTTACTCATCCCAACCTCTGTGCAATCCTAAGTACAGAACTACGAGAACGTGGATTACGTTCTACTTCAACAGTACTTGGCTTAATAGCCTTACCCACTGCTTTTAACGTCAAATTTTTATTTATTTGTGCGTCAGTTAAAGGCAGACCTCTGGGTAACACTTCTCCCCTACTCTGTTTTCTAATAAACTGTTTTACAATACGATCCTCTAGTGAGTGAAACGAAATCACCACTAAACGTCCGCCTGGCTTTAGCACTTTAACTGCAGACTGTAGCGCTGTTTGAATCTCTTCAAGCTCGCTATTGATATAAATACGAATCGCCTGAAAAGTACGTGTTGCAGGGTGCTTAAACTTATCTTTTACCGGTACTGCTTCATCAACAAGGTCAGCAAGTTGCTTGGTTGTTGTGATTGGCGTGTGCTCACGAACTTCGAGTACTTTGTGTGCAATGCGTTTACCAAACTTTTCTTCGCCCAGTTTTTTTATTACGTGGGTAATATCATCTAATTCAGCTTCTGCTAACCACTGCGCAGCACTGCGACCTGTTGTTGGGTCCATGCGCATATCAAGTGGCCCATCTTTCATGAAACTAAAACCACGCGCAGCGTCATCCAGTTGTGGCGACGAGACACCAATGTCTAATAAAATGCCATCCACTTTACCAATTAGATCGTTCTGCTCTGCTACTTCGTATAAATTTGAAAAACGAGTATGTGCAATCGCAAAACGTGGATCATCAGCAAATTTTTCGGCTGATTGTATCGCTTGTGGATCTTGGTCAATTGCTTGCAGGCGACCTTCATCACCTAGGCGTGCTAAAATTTGTCCAGAGTGGCCGCCACGTCCAAACGTACCATCCATGTATATACCGTCTGGCTTAATTGCGAGGGCATCGATGGTTTCGTCCATTAATACGGATACGTGTTCAAATTGCGCTGTCATTAGCTATTATTTGCCTTTTTTTGTGCTGTTAGAGTGTAAAATTATCTAAATCTTGGTTAGGTTCAAAATCGCCAAGCCTTTCAAGCTCAGTATCTTGCTGCATTTGCTCGTGCCAACGCGCCTCATCCCAAATTTCAAATTTATTCATCAAACCAACTAGCATGATTTTTTTGCCAAGTGATGCATGAGCCCGCAGTGACGGCGCAAGCAAAATTCGACCATTTTTATCAAGTTGATATTCAGTAGCATTCCCGAGCAACATACGCTGCATTCGACGGGCTCGTGGGTTCATATTGGAGATTTTAGCTAAACGGCCTTCTATTTCGAGCCACTCAGCCAGCGGATACAACCATAAACACGGCTCATTTAATGCGACGGTACAAATAACCGTTCCCTGATCTTCAGACAATAGAGATTCTCGGTACTTAGTCGGTACCGCAAAACGCCCCTTATCATCCAAACTCAGTGAACTCGCGCCACGAAACATAAAAAACCTACTTTAAAATTGTTTTATTCAACTTTTGTTTATTTTTATCCAGTGTGATCCACTAAAAACCACTTTTTACCACAGTGCTCCAGTTTAGGGCTTGACAAGCCATTTTGTCAAGTAAGCTGACCAGCTTTAGTAAGTCCCAAAGCTAGAAAAAATAAGGGCTCAAGCGAAGCATTTGAATTACGTGGGAAAAAGTGGGATTGTGATGAAAAAAATATCTATTCTGTTTTTTATAACTTCCTGTTTACACGCTTTGCTTACTGAATAACCAATGAATATTTACAACTTTTTAAGCATTTTTACTCCCTTTGTAAAATTTACCTAACCGTGTAGTAATAGTTACTGTTTGCTTTAAATTACCAAATATGAAAAGTTATATACAAACAATAAAAACCAATAAACTCAATAAGTTAAAATAAATAACAGTTTTGGTTTAATCATTGCATCATTTAAATCACTATTTAAATTTTTTAACTTATTAAGGATTGATTATGGCTACTGCAACGAATACGAAACCAAATACAACTTCAGATGTTAAGCCTGACGTTAAACTAACAAATACTGAGTCTCCTCTTACAGAGAAAGCAACATCAGCGGCGCACGATGCTGTAGATGCACTTTCTAGCAAAGCTGCAACAGCTGAAAGCAGTGTGCGTAAAGGAGCTTCTAGCTCAGCAGATGCATTAAGCGAAAAACAACTTATTGCACGTGAAAAATTAAGTGAATGTACAGCTAAAACCCGTGCATTTGCTTCTGAAAATCCATTAGCAACCGCGGGTATTGCTTTTGCTGCGGGTATGCTGATTACATCACTATTTCGTCGTAAGTAATCAGTGATGAATAACCCACAAACAAGCGCAGCCAAGGATGGTGAAGCGCAAAACCAAACTACTGAGCAGCAGAGCCAAAAGGACGATTGGCAAGATCATATTGCAAAGCTTTTAGAGTACTCTAAGCAGCTCAAGGATGATTACCAAACTCAAGGAAAGATCACCCATCAGCTTGCTAAAGCTGAATGGCGGTTATCGCTTAGATCGCTTGCATTGATCACTATATTCTTAGGCTGTTTTGCCAGTGGTTTGGTTTTGTTGTGGGCAGGATTTCTAGGTGCTGTTGGATACGGTGTATATGATCTTTTTGGGTCAGTATGGCTGAGTATTGCAACAGCTACTCTGCTGCAAGTTGCTTGTTTAGCATGGCTTTGGAAAAATACGGTTTACCTAAGCAATAAAATCGGCTTTAGTAAAACACTTAAAAGCTTAAAACAACTGTTTAACTTATAAGGAAATTAATATGTTGGTTAACTACTTAATTAAAGCACCTAATGAAAACGTTGATGCTCTGAGTAAGCAAATGGATACGCGCAGTGAGTTAAAACGCCAACATCATGCAGCGTTTCAATATAGACTAAAGCGTTTTGCCGCAACTAAAGTGGGACTAACAAGTGCCTTTTTAGCCGGCGCAGCTGTACAAGCAGGGAAAGGCGAAACCAGCTTGGTAAGAAAATACGGCTGGCTTGTTAGGCTGTTTGCTTAAACGCTAAACATTTCTACCGTGATCAGATAAGTAATCAATACTTGGACCACTTGGCACAACTTGTGTTGGGTTGATCATTGTGTGACTAAAGTAGTAATGACGCTTAATATGATAAAAATCAACTGTCTGTGCTACTCCCTTAACCTGGTATAGCTCTCTAAGGTATCCGCTCAAAGCAGGATAGCTTTCAATTGTGCGTAAATTACATTTAAAGTGACCAACGTACACACTATCAAACCGAATGAGAGTGGTGAATAATCGCCAATCTGCCTCTGTGAGTTCATTTGTGGCTAAATAACGCTGCTTTCTCAGTATCCCCTCTACTGTATCGAGTGCTTTAAATACATCATTAAATGCCTCTTCATACGCATCCTGAGTTGTAGCAAAGCCCGTACGATAAACACCATTATTTATACTTGGATAAATCAACGCGTTTAATTCATCAATTTTTGGTTGCAGCGCCTCAGGGTAGTAGTCATCGTTATTACCTGTTAACTCATTAAACGCACTATTGAACATACGTATAATATCGGCAGACTCATTACTGACAATTTTATTGAGCTTTTTATCCCACAATACGGGAACGGTTACTCGCCCGGAGTACTTTGGATTATTTTTTGTATAAACTTGATGTAAGTAGTTACTATTAAATAAAGCATCACCAGTACTGTGGTTTTGCGTATCAAAAGCCCAACCACTATCAAGCATGTCAGGACTAACAACCGACACCGTAATTAAATCTTGTAACCCTTTTAATGCTCTAAATATGAGCGTTCGATGCGCCCAAGGACACGCAAGTGACACATATAAATGATACCTGTTCGCTTGAGCTTTAAAACCGGCCTCGCCCGTTATTCCAGCGCTACCATCAACAGTTATCCAGTGACGTAACTGCGCCGTTTCGCGTTCAAACTTACCATTACTTGAATCAGTGTCGTACCATTTATCTTGCCATTGACCGTTAACTAATAATCCCATAAAACTCTCCTAAAAATACCGTTAAATTTTGCCAAACTCGCCGTTTTGATAATCACGCACTGCTTGCTGTACTTCAGCTTGAGTCGTCATTACAAACGGCCCCATATGAGCAATCGGCTGATTAAGTGGATCGCCAGCTAAAACCAAAACACCAGCGCCGTGCTCAGAGCTAATATTAATGTCACTCCCTGGTTCCAAAATAAGTAACTTACCCGCTGGTATTGTTTGATTGTCGCTCATTATTAGTGAGCCGCTATGAATATAAAGCATTACTTTTTGTTGGCTAATAGGTTCTAAGTGCATGCTTTTACCAGCAGGTAATGTAATATCAGCAAGCGCCGCATTGGCAGCTAAACTCTGCAGAGCGCTTGTAAGCGTTTCACTTTCAAACTGCCACGATCCCGCCAGTGCTTTTAACGTCACACCTTGTGTGTTAGTAAAACTCGGAGCTGGGTTTTTAGTCGTATCTTGATAACGTGAATCACGCATTTTTTCTGCGCTTGGCATGTTGATCCAAACTTGAAAGCCATGCAAACCGTCAACAGCATCCGCGAGTGGCATTTCACTGTGCATGACGCCGCGCCCTGTACTCATCCATTGCACATCACCTGCTTTAATTGCTTCTCTGTTACCCATTTGGTCACGATGTTCAAAGCCACCTTTTAGAATATAAGTAAACGTTTCAATACCTCGGTGCGGATGCTCAGGAAAGCCTCCCATATAATCTTTTTTGTCGTCTGACTTAAGTTCATCAATCATTAAAAAGGGATCTAAATATTTACCATCAAACCCAGGTATACGGCTAATACTCACACCATCGCCATCTTGAGTTGCATAAGCTGTAAGTATTTTTGATATTTTCATTTATTAATTCACTCTAAAGAATAAGTTTATGGGGTTATTAAATCATCCATTAAACAAAACAACTATGTCTTTAAATCGACCTTAACATTCCAAAAAATAGAACTATAATGATTCATTGGTTACATTTTCAACCTTATAATTACTATGGTTATTTGGAGTGAATTTGGCTACAATTGTTATTGCAAAATACAAAACTAAGGAATGGTTATTTTTACTTATTCTCTCAAACATCAGCTTTATCGTTTACTTATATTGCTAAGTATTCCGGGCACCGCTGTAATTATTTTTACACTGCTGCTTGAACGCGATCACTCTATTGAGCAAAGTGAAAAAAAAGTAGAAAATATTGCTAAGCAATTAATTTTACAGCAAAAGCACTTAGTCGATGATATTGACCGTTTAGCGCGTTATTTGGCTAAAGAGGAAAGTAAGAAAGAAAATTTAGCAACGACCTGCCCTAATTATTTTAATCAATTTAGATCTATTTACGCACATGTTGCCAATATCGGGATTATAGATCCAAATGGCATTGTTATATGTACAACAAGCGGGTTAGCCAAAACAATTAATATTGCCGATCGGGCGTATTTCCAAAACGCCTTAAAAAGTAACCAATTGTCGGTAGGTTATTTTCAGCACGACCGAAGCCTGCAAAAAAACACCCTTAATTTTGCGTTACCTATTATTAATAAAAAAAATGTAATTCAGGGCGTTGTAGTTATCGTTGTTGCGCTTGACTGGTGGAACAATGCTTTTAATGACATTGAACTTCCGCCAGGCTCTATTGCTGCAATTGCTGATTCTAACGGAAAAATTTTAGCGCGTTATCCTCCTACAACGGCCGCGCTTGGCGATAATATTGCACAGACTTTATTAGCAACTGATTCTTCGATTGATAATGAGGCATCAACAAAAATAAAGTCTATTGAAGGTGAAGCCCGAATGCTTCATCACTCTGTTATTTACAGCGATCCAAGTAATAACAGCTTAAATATACATATCGCACTTCCTGTCACGCATGCTTTAAAGCAAATAAATAATAATTTTTTTATAGCGATTGGTGTGTTTATTTTATCGCTGCTGATACTGTCTTTAATTGCACGTAAACTACTTAAAACCAGCATTATTGACCCAATTAATAATCTAACAAATGCAACAAACGTATTGGCTAAGGGCGAGATGCCCGCACAAAAAATACAACCCAATAATCCAGAGCTAAATACCCTCTATCAGCGTTTTAAATCAATGGCGCAAACTCGGTTAACAGCTGAGGCTAATTTAAAAAACAAGCATGATGAGCTTACTAGCTTGCTTAATACTCTGCCCGATAGCTACGTTAGAATTAATATCCATGGCGACATTCTCAACATAACAGGGCAATTTAAGCCTCGAGTAAACCCAAACAGCACTGCAGTACCTCATTTATCATCAATACTTTCACACAGCAATGTTCAGCTTTTGTTATCGCAGTTATCTAAACTTGATGTTTCGAGCAATTTAGAATTCACACTCGAAAAATCAGATCCTAAACGCAGCTTTGAAGCACGTATTAGCGCAATGCAAAGTAAAAATGAATACGTTGTTGTGCTACGAGATATAACACAACGAAAAGTAAATGAAGAAGCACTCCACCTTGCCTCACTAGTGTATAACAACAGTAGTGAAGGCATGGCAATCACCGATCCAACGGGTATCATTTTTGATGTAAATCCTGCATTTTGCAAAACGACTTTATATAGTAAAGAAGAAGTAATTGGCCGGTCCTCTTCAATTCTTTCATCAGGAAAACATGATAAGAATTTTTACAATAAAATGTGGTCTGAATTACAGCAAACAGGCCGCTGGCAAGGCGAGGTTATTAACCGTAAAAAAAACGGGCAGCTTTATTCTGAGTGGCTCACAATCGATACTATTTATGATACAAACAACGCACCTATTCGTCGTATCGCGATATTCACAGACCTCACAGAAAAAAAACAAGCTGATGAAACCATTTGGCGACAAGCTCATTTTGATCACCTAACTGACTTACCAAATCGTTTAGAGTTAAAGGAGCGATTAAATCAACGATTTTCAAATGTTGTTACTCCAGATAATCAATTGGTTGTCATGCTTTTAGATATTGATCACTTTAAAGATATTAATGACACATTAGGCCATCACTATGGCGATAACTTATTAAAACTCGTATCTCAGCGTATAGTCCAGTCGGCAAAAAACGCTGAGTTTGTGGCACGAATTGGGGGAGATGAGTTTGTTATTGTATTTAGTCACATTAAAAGTACGCGCCATATTAATCAAATTGCGAGTAATATTTTACTTAGTCTATCGTCAGCTTTGCATCTTGAAAACGAAGAGTTATTTATTAGTGCAAGCATAGGCATTGCTTGCGCTCCTAATGATGGTGAAACTACTGAACAGCTTTTAAAGGCAGCCGATCAGGCTATGTATAAAGCAAAAAGTAATGGTCGTAACTGTTTTGAGTTTTTCTCTGCTGACATGCGCGAATATGCACACGCGCGCATGGTGCTATTAAAAGACTTACGAAGTGCCATAGAACTTGAACAGTTTGAGTTATTTTATCAGCCCATAGTTGCTTTAAATGATTTACATATTCATAAAGCTGAAGCGCTTATTCGTTGGCAACATCCCGAAAAAGGCCTAATTAGCCCTATCGCATTTATCCCACTTGCTGAAGAAACCAGGCAAATAAATGCAATTGGTCAATTTGTATTTGCCCAAGCTTTGCAAACACTTAACGATATAAAAACACTAACCGATGATACTTTTCAAATAAGTGTAAACGTATCGCCAGTGCAATTATCCACGCCAGAGAGTGGCATAGATGAATGGTACGATATGCTAAAAGCAGCAAAGCTGCCTGCTTCGTCAATTGTCGCAGAAATAACTGAAGGCTTAATGGTTAACCCTGAAGCACTTACGCAAAGACGCCTAAAAGAAATAGTAAAATCAGGTATGCAGCTTGCTCTTGATGATTTTGGTACCGGGTATTCGTCGCTCGCTTACTTACAAGAAATGGACACCGACTATTTAAAAATAGATAAACGTTTTGTTGATAATATTCAAGTAGGCAGCCAAGAACTTGCACTGTGTGAAGCCATCATTGTTATGGCGCATCAGTTGGGCTTAAAAGTAATCGCCGAAGGAATTGAAACTAAATTACAAATGCAGCTACTACTTGAAGCAGGATGCGATTACGGTCAAGGTTATTTATTTTCAAGACCTTTAAATAAAAGCAGTTTTATAGCACTTCTAGCTGATAAAAAAGTAGCTTTGTTAAAATAAATAGACAAAAAATCACTGTTACGCAATAAATAATGCGTCTGTGCGGTCAAGTTAAGCAATCAGATATAAAGTAGTAACAGGATTTTAAAATGGCAAAAGCAACATTAGAGCAATGGCGAATGTTTAAAGCGGTTGTGGATCATGGCGGGTTTGCAGGCGCAAGCGCAGCTGTACATAAAAGTCAGTCAACCGTACACCATGCTGTGCAAAAACTTGAAGCCGCCTTGCAAATTAAGTTGCTTGAAGTAAAAGGCCGTAAAGCATTTTTAACCGATAGCGGTAAGCTGATTTTACGCAGAGCCGAGTTTTTAATTGAGGAAGCGACTAAAATAGAATCGGTAGCAAGTACACTAAGCGAAGGCGTGGAAAGCACATTAAAAATAGCTGTTGATGAAGTTTTTCCACACGCTATTTTATATCAAGCACTTGCTAAAACGAGTGAGCTTTACCCTCTTTTAAAAATTGATTTAGTAGAAAGCGTGCTAACAGGTGCAAACGAATTATTACATAACTCAGTGGTTGATTTAGCTATTTCGTCAATTCCTATCTATGGAATTAGTTGCAGTACGTTATGCGATATAGAGTTTATAGCGGTTGCGCATAAAGACCATGTATTACACCAACATACTGAACAACTCAACTTTCGCGATTTAAAGCTACATAGACAAATAGTAGTGCGCGATTCAGCAACCCACACCAGTCACAATGAAGGCTGGCTAGGTGCAGATATGCGCTGGACAGTAAGCCACTTACGTAACTCTATTGATATGGTTAGTCAAAATTTAGGTTACGCTTGGCTGCCAAAAACACAAATTGCACATTTAATTGAAGATCAAACCCTCATTGCACTTAATTTAGACCAAGGTACAACCCGCACTCTTAATTTATATTTAATGTGCAACGACAACGACAGGCTTGGTCCTGCAGCACAAGAGTTTAAAGAGCAAATTACTGCACTTACTAATTTAGCTAATTAATAGCTATTCATTTTTTACATCGAGGTGATCTGCTACATAGGCGCCTCGCTGCCCACGCTCTTTAGCCGGCCCTACAGTGCTATCTTTACCTGTTTGCTGCTCAGTAGCTGCATTAATTACAGCACCTAATGTGATTATATAAGCGCTGATATACAACCACATCAGCATGATCACTACACCACCTAGTGAGCCATACGTTTCGTTATAACTAGAAAAACGCGACACATAAAAAGAAAAACCTATAGATGCCAAAATCCAAAGCACGGTAGCAATAGACGACCCCATTGTGATCCAACGCCATTTAGCCGGTTTACGATGTGGGGCATAACGATATAAAAGTACCAATGCGAAATTAAAGGTAAAAGCCAATAATGGCCAAGAAATGAGTTTAATTAATAAATCTATACTTTCTTTTAGTCCCACTAAATTAAGTACAATAGGTAAAATACCAATAATTAATAGCGCAAAAATTGCGACTACAATCGCTCCTACCGAAAATAAAAAGCGCACTAGTTGAGCCTGAAAAAATGAGCGTTTTTCATACTCACGATAACTAATATTACATGCAGTAATAAGTGCTTGGCTGCCCTTTGAGCTACTCCAAATAGTAAGTATGAGCGTACCAATTGCACTTAAGCTCAAGCTTGCACTTGATGTTTTAGCTAGGCTAGAAACCTGAGATAAAATCAGTTCACTAGTGCTTGGTGGAAGCAAAGTAACTATTTTACTTAAGTGCTCACTAATATCTGTTGGGGATGAAAAGTACGCATACACTGATACCACCGCCGCAATGGCTGGAAAAATAGCAAGTAACGCATAAAATGCCACACCGGCTGCCACTATAGATAAGTTATCTTCACTCATTTGCTTAAAAATACGTTTAACAATATCCCACCAACCTATAAAAGGGATATGTGCAGGCTGCTCTGCTTGCTGTCCTCGTTTAGCTTCTTTCATTCTAAACCTCAATATTTGTATTACGTTACTACAGCAAAATATTTGCCAAGTTATAAGTGTTTGGTACCAAACTTGCTAATATTTATCTATAAATGACTCTAACACGGAAGATAAGCCATGCTCGGTACCCTAAAAAGCAGTGTAGCGCTAAATAATACAACACCAATAACTGAAGTGATCAAAGTTGATACACTTTCGTGGAATTTCTTTTATGAGCAAGGCGTGCAATTACTTCACGTAACAGCGCAAATATTACCCACTATTTTACTCGGCATAATGCTTTTAGTACTCAGTTACTTAATTTCAGGACCACTTTCTAGATTACTAATCAAACCCATTGACTATATGACTGACAGCAAGCTTGTTCACCTAGTTATAAGGCGCAGCATAAGCACCCTAATAATTTTATTTGGGGTATATTTATTTTTACGTTTAGCAGGGCTTACTCAGTTTGCTGTTGCTATTATGAGTGGGACTGGGTTGATAGGTTTAATACTCGGCTTTGCTTTTAGAGACATAGCAGAGAACTTTATTGCTAGTTTATTACTGAGCGTACAAAGACCCTTTAAAATTGACGATGTAATTGAAGTGGATGGCCGATTAGGTATTGTTAAAAAAGTAACAGCAAGAGCAACCACACTTGTTGATTACGATGGCAATCATATTCAAATACCTAATGCGACTGTATATAAAAATACCATTAAAAACCTGACTGCCAATCCAAAAATGCGCGGCAAAGTAGAAATTGGTATTGGCTATGATAACGATATACGCAGCGCACAAACCCTCGCCCTAGATATTGCCAATCAACAAAATGCGGTACTTAGCGACCCACCCGCGCAAGTTTTAATAAAAAACTTAGGCTCATCTACTATTAACTTCGTTTTGTATTTTTGGCTTAATAGCGAGCAGCACAGTCCATTAAAAGTAGCCTCCCAGCTTATGCGCGAATTAGTCAATGAGTTCACAAAACAAAACATCAGCATGCCTGATGACGCACGAGAGAGAATTATACTCACCGACCCTAATGAAAATGCTTCTAGCTTAGAGGAAAAACAACCATCGCAAATACAAAGCAAAAAAAGTGAAACTGTTGAGCAAACTAAAACGCTTGATGATGTAAGTAGTGATACTGACGAAATACGTGAACAAGCAGAGCAATCTCGCGATCCAGAACAAGGGAAAAATATTATTTAATA
>NZ_PJBR01000038.1:0-33949 GCF_002863625.1 Pseudoalteromonas sp. MelDa3
AAGAGGATCTTTTGTTCTTTCTCACCCAATTTTTAAAGAGGTAATTAAAAAACTTAGTATTAGCGATCTTTTACATAATTTGTTAAAACAAACCCAAGAAACTATTAACTAATTCCACAAGGACGTTATATATGGGAAATTATAGCAAGGGCATATCAAAACGATTTGAGAATACTAAAATTCAAGCTGGATTTTGCTTGATTTGCGGTATTTATGGCCGACTTTCTCAGGACCACGTACCTCCAAAAGGTGCGATAACAATAACTAAGGTGGAGCAGCGCCACATCACAGAGTTGATGGAGGTTGAAGCGTCAATAGTTAAAGGCGTACCTTCACCAAACGGTAGTAAGTTCAAAACTATTTGTCATAACTGTAATAATACGCATCTAGGTGGTAACGATGGTGAAGTTGCTAGAGTCTGTAAATCTTTAACGTTGCAAATAAAAGATTATTTCTTTCATAGTGGAAGCCCATACACACTTATCAATACAAACATTGATGCTAAAAAGTTTTCAAGGGCAATGATCGGTCATGTTCTGGCCGCAACTTCGGTTAAAGAATGTAAAGATGAGCCACAGTACTCGCCTTATTTTCAGCCATTAAAAAATTTTGTTCTTGGTGAAGATAGCGCTATTGATGATACTCACGATATATATTATTGGTATTACCCTTATAATAAACATTTAAGCGCGAAGTGTGTTGGATTTTATAACAATGGAAGTATTTCTACTGTCAGTTTATTAAGCTTTTTTCCAATCGCATTTATGGTAACTAAGAAAAATGAAGGCATATATCCAGCTCATGCACGGAAACTAATGTTAACTGATAGGAAAATATGTCTAGATTTAAACTCAAGGGGTTACGAGTTTGCAGAATTCCCATTTCATGGACTAAAGGGTAACCAAATGATGGTATTAGCCGACTATCAAACAATAGTTAGTTACCCAATTGGGCAGTAATCGTCAGTAAGATCTTCATTACTCAATATTGATAGCGAATGAAAGGCAGTCAATACAGCTATCTTAAATCTTGGGCTTTAAGTAGCTAAAAAGTAGGTTTTTTTATTACGAAAAAAGCAGATACCTAATTAGCATCTGCTTTTTAATTTTTAACGAAGAATATTTAATTAAGCTTGAGGTTTAATTAAGTACTTCTCGCCTGTAGCTTGTTTAGAATAAGCGGCAATTGATTGTAAATGTAATACCTCAGCTAATGACACTTCGTGCGTGTAGTTGCTCGCAAAAGTAGTAGTGATTTCATTAGCAACGCGTTTACGCATTTTCATTACTGTATCTGTGCCTAATTTACCTAAAGCATTAAATAACAAGAACCCGTTTACAGCCCAAGCAAAGCCAAAGTTACGATTAAGTGTAATAGGGCCTCGATCTAGCGCGCCATAAATATACACTTGTTTAAATGTGTCAGAGCCATAAATCGTGTGCTCTTTCATATCGCGCGCAGCTGCAACTTCCATGCAGTTAAGTATGTCACTTGTTAGCTGGCCGCCACCAATAGGATCAAACGCGATAGTTGCACCGGTTTCGATTATTGCAGCTGTTAGGTCAGCAAGAAAAGTGTCGCTGCTTGAGTTAACAACGTATTTAGCACCCATATCGCGCAGTAACTTTTCTTGTTCTGGTTTGCGAACAATATTAATTAAATCAACACCATCGGCAATACAAATACGGTTTAGCATTTGGCCAAGGTTAGAAGCCGCTGCGGCGTGAATAATAGCTTTATGGCCTTCAGCGCGCATGGTTTCAACCATGGCGAGTGCAGTAAGTGGGTTTACAAAAGACGATGCACCTTCTTTTGCGGTAGTCCCTTCTTTTAACTCTAGGCAACTTTGTACATTGGCACATATAAATTGACGATACGTACCGCCACCAATAACAGCCACTGTTTTTCCCATTAATGCTTGTGCGGCTGGCGATGAGCCTGCTGCCACTACGGTGCCCGCGCCTTCATTACCTACTGGTGTTGCTTTACCTACACGGGTTTTAAGTGATGGCATAAATTGAGCTGGAACATCGGCAGTAATTACTGGGTCTTCATCAATACCCGATTGCTTTGCAGTAGACATATCAGCTGCGCTGAATAAAACGCCTAAGTCTGATGGGTTTAATGGTGCAGCTTCAATGCGAATAACCACTTCATCGGCATTTGGCTTTGGCATCTCGATGTTTTTTAAGGCAAGTGTTAGTTTATTGTCTTCGCTGATAGTTGAAGTCAGTTGGATATTTTTATCTGTCATAAGTGTCTCCTGCAAAGAATTAAATTTGTTAAGCCAATCACATTATTGTATTGGCGATACGGTGTTAGTAATTAAAATTTAGAGTAGATTGCTTTTATAGCTACGCGTTATTTAGCGTTTGCTGCTTGAATTTGCGCTTTCACTTTTTGCATAAATTCAGCCATATTCGCTTGGCGATCGGCCTCTATGCTTTGGGCAATGGCTAATTGGCTCATTGATTCGTTCCACTTTTTCATGCCGGGAACTTGTGCTAATACATCCCAATCAAGCTGGCTTGAGCCAAAGGCGCTAACTATGGTGTTTACGTAATAAACGTAAATGTCTGCCATTGTAAATTGCTCGCCTGCAATCCACGGCGAAAACTTACACACGCTACTTAAAGCGGTTACGCCACGCGTTAATACTTGGCGTACTTCGGCTTTAGTTGTTTCAGGTACTTCAGCGCCTGAAAATACATAAGGGATGAACCGTCTGCTTGGCAGTTCAAAATAAAGCTCTGCCATTTTCATAATTTGACGTACAACTGCGCGCTCACCTGCATCTTCAGGATATAGCGGGGTTTGTGGGTACGACTCTTCTATAAAGTCGCAAATAACACTCGACTCTGAAATATTAAGCCCGTTAGCTGTTGTGATTGCAGGCACTTTGCCTGCAGGGCTGATTGCTAGTAACTCTTCACTACCGCCGTAAACAAGGTGTTCTTTAAATGGCAGTTGTTTGTGTAAAAGTACATGTTTAACTAGGTTGTAATAGTTGCTAGCAGCAAAACCGTGCAAAGTAATCATAAGTCAGCTTTCCATCATTAACGTGAAGATACTCATTGCCAAAAATGCAATTTAAGTCCCTGTCTTTAGGTTGAGTACATTATTACTTGTTTTAATTTGCTTATATATAGGGGAAAATGCGAATCACTTTTGTCTTTAAGACAATAAAGCATTTTATTTAATGGAGAGGCAACTTGGATCAACTAAAAGCCATACGGTATTTTATTAAGGTGGTTGAAACGGGCAGTTTTACCAAAGCCGCAAAAGCATTTGATGTGCCGCCCTCGTCGTTGTCACGGCGAGTTGCTGATTTAGAAAAAAGCCTAGGGGCGACGCTTTTAAAGCGTTCGACTCGCATAGTTAAATTGACCGAAGTTGGGCAAATTTACTATAACGATGTTCAGCAAATATTAAATCAGCTAGAGCAAAGCCACGAAACAGTGCGCAGTTATCAAACAACACCAATGGGGCGATTATGTATAAGCTCAATGGTGAGTTTTGGTGATAAAATATTACTGCCTCTGCTTGATGAATTTAGCGCGCTATACCCCGAAATTATATTAGATGTTAGCTTAAGTGATGAGCTGTCTACACTTGGGCGTGACGATGTAGATATTGCTATTCGTGGTGGTTATGCGCCAAATGAACGCGTGCTAGCAATAAAACTAATGGATAATGGCTTTATTCCTGTCGCGTCACCCTGCTATTTACAAAAATACGGCGTGCCTACTAATGTTATGGAATTAAAGGACCACAGTGGCCTTTATTTTAAAACGCCAGCGGGGCCAACGCCGTGGTTATGTAAAGTAGATGAGCAATGGCACGACGTTTCTGGGCCTGCGGTCGCTATTTCAAATAACGGTTCGTGGCTGGCTAAAAAAGCGTGTAATGGTGAGGGCATTTTAATGTCTACTCGGTGGGCGCTCGACTCATACCTTGAGTCTGGCCAGTTGCAAGAGCTTAAGTTTGAGCATGAATTAGCGATAAGCCAAAATGCGACTATGGCAGTTTATTTGTTGTATCAAAAGCAGCGCTATTTAGTACCAAAGGTAAAAGCGGCGGTCGACTTTTTAGTAAAAAGAATAAAAGAAACAGATGAAGATAGTAAGCGAATAAAATAGGCCTTAAGAGTTAGGCCTATTGTTTGTATAAATAATAGGTAAAAAATATCTCCTTAAGCTAAAGCTTTTAACTAAGCGCCCGATACATTACTTAATAGGGTTTAGAGATTAAGGATAATCATGGTTAATAATGCACTTGGCAGCCAGTCTAATTTAAGCACTTTACTTGCCCAATCAGTTAATAACGCTAACCAAACCTCTGTGAGTCCTTCGCTGCTAACCGGTAGCGACCTTCAAGCTATTAATGATTTACAAACTAACGCCCCCAAAATATCCGATGAATTATTAAGCCAGCTAAATAACGAAGCTATTGACGAAGCACTAGTTAGCAATCAAAAAGTAGGGGATATTTTACAACAGCAACTTACCTCGCTATTTACTATTTCAAGTACGCCTAGCACGCTTAACTATAAACTCTCCGATGAAGAACTCGCCCTGCGCACCGTAATAAGCTCTCAGCATGAGGGGTTATTAAAAAACGAAAACAGTACCCAATTAATTGAGCGATTAAATACGTCGGTTAAAAATATTCAGGGTGCTTATGCTAATACCAGCGATATTTTATCGAGTTTAGGTCAGCTTGGGCATGAGCAAAAAACGTTTTTAGCCTCAAGTCAGCAACGTGTTGAGCGCTCACTTAATCCCTACATGGAAAGCCTCAATCGCGCAAAATACGAGGATGACGATAACTACCTGTTTGAGCTCTCGGTAAAAACTAAAGAAGGTGATGTTATAAACATTACCTTTAACTCATCGCAAGGGTACGATGAAAACACAGGCGAAGCCGTTGATGGCTTTAGTTTAAGTTACGAAGTAAATGGCGATTTATCTGAGGCTGAGCATAAAGCACTTACGCAGGTGCTCAGTGGTGTTGGCGAAATGGCCGATGAATTTTTTAAAGTGAGTGAAAACTCATTTAATCCTCTTATAGTGCCAAACCAAACAGACATGAGTTTAGATTTTTTAGCAGGGTTTAATAGTGAGCAGCTAACAGGCTTTGATGTGTCGTTTTCAACAACGCAAAATAAAGATCTTGATTCGAAAGAGAACACGCTTGATTTAAGTTACTCCATTGATGAAGCATCAAACCAGCAAGCACTTGTGTTTAAAGCCGCAGGTGGGCAAAACGACATTGATTTTGCACTTGATATGTCAACCATTGGCGCTAAAGACACGCAGCAAATGCAGCAGTATTTAGCGTCGCTCGATCAAAGCTTAGAAGATAGCCGAGTAAACAGTACCAAAGACGATAAAGAGTCGGCATTTGGGCGAAAAGGCGACGAAGCAATGCTGCAGGGCTTTGCATTATTTAAAGGCGCTTTTGCGAGTATGTCGTCGGCGGCTGAGCATTATAGCAATTTGGAGTCGCTTGCAGATCAGCACTTTAATGACGGGCGCGCTATGGTAGCCGATTTAGTTGATAACATGGTCGCAAACGATAGCCGTTACCAAGGGCTAGGTAATAAAGCGCCGAATACATTAGGAGCGGGGATTTCTAAGCTCGCTGATTTTGATGCTACATTTTCTTATGCGCTGGATAACGGCGACTATCAGCCTAAAAGTACCATTGAGCTAAGCCAAGCGACTGATCAAATCCAATTAGGGGATCTTAGCGGTGTAACGCAAAGTAAAAATGTAAGTAGCCATTTTGATTATCAATACAGTCGCCCTGATTACTACAACAAAGAAGAGAGTTATAACGTAGGGTCTGCGGTTAAAAATAAAGAACTTGTGGGGCTCGATCAGTCTCACGAGGTTGATGTTGATACAAAAATGTATGCGTTTAACCCGCAAACTAACCAATATGAGCTGCAAATGGCGATGCAAGAGCAAACAGTTAGTAAAAGCGACATTCGCTTAATTGACGATATTTGGCTTGAAGAAAACGAAAACAGCTACTCAATGCATAAAAAAGAGCGCGATGAGAGTGATGACAAGCAAGATGATTTTATAGAAACAAACCGTCACTCACACACCAAGCTTGTTACCTTAATTGGTGACTTAGATAAGTTAGCCGAGAATAAAGACGTAAGGAGAGAATATTTAACTAACTTATCGCAAGTTAATTTTTTTATGGATAAAAAGTAACGCTTTAGAGCTGTTCACTCCACACTCAATATTGGGTATAGTCGTTAAATGCTTTATTTAATACCTAACTTTAATACCTAATTTAATATCTAATTAAGAGCAACCTTATGTTTAAACAATTAATTTTATTGTGTGCTTTAAGTATGCCGTTAATAAGCTGTGCTGCTGACGCACCATTTTCGGGCGGAATTACCACTGATGTACTGCTAAGCGACTACGACAAGTTTAACGAGCAATACAAAGCATTTACGCCAACAGCACAGGACATTGCATTAATGCAAAAGCTAGAAGGTAAAGAGCTAATTGTATTATTTGGCACATGGTGCCACGACAGTGAGCGCGAAGTGCCGCGTTTAATTAAGTTACTAGATGAATCAAAAGTACAACTTGCAAGCATTGAATATGTGGCCGTAGGTTACAACAAGCAAGACGATGCAGGTATTGCACAGGCTAACGACTTGCAATACACCCCTACGTTTATTGTTAAGCAAAATGGTAAAGAGTCAGTACGCGTAATTGAAAAGCCAACGGGTACATTGGCACAAGATTTAACTAAGGGTTTGTAAGGTCTATTCTTATGTTATGGCAATTCAATTAAAAGGATGTATAAAGCTTGGCATTCTTTGATTTGTTGCTAATTATAGCCTGTCATTTAACGTCAATTAGGTAAGCGTTATGTGAGCATCATCCCGCGATTTTATTTATAATTAATATGGATATTTATGAAGTGCAAAAAGTGTAAATCAGGAATTACCTCCCCAATAGTTAAAACGACAAATCTTAACGGGACTTCAATCGCGTCATCATCTTGCCCAGTGTGCGGTGAAAATTTAGATGGTTCAAAAAGATATTGGGTTTTATTAATTATTTTACTTATCGGCATTGGTGTAGCATCAAGGTATTTTTCTTAACCTTAGTTATATTATCCACACATGTGAATGAGCAAGACTTTAGTTTTGATTATTAGTCTTTTATTTTATCCGACTGATTTAGTCTTTTACTTAAAAGTTATGTGACTTATGAAATTAATGCGATCTGAAAAAGTTCAATTGTGGTTTTTGACAAATGCCAACAAATTGTTTGTAGCTGCAGCTGCTTTTGGCGTTATTTTTGTCTTGATTTGGGGGGATGCTTCTCAATGGGAATACGAAGAAGATAAAAATCACTACAGCGCTTTTTTTTCATCTATTGATAGCCGAATTAGTTTTGTAAACTATGGCTATTCAGGTACCAGTTTAAGAGTTGTTTTGAATTTTGATGCCGAAGGGCTTATTCCGGATGACATTAAAAGCATAACTCCAAAGTATAAATATTTAATTCTTGAACGCATTTGCAATGATTTAGAAAGTTTGGAACTTTTAGAAAGCGGCTACTATTTTGATGTGGATTTAAGGGATATCAGTTCTGAACACATGTTTAAAAATTATTTTAATTTAATAGTGAAGCATGAAAGGTGTATCACGTAACACAAGTGAATTTTAACTTAGCTAATAGGCATCAGAAAGACTAAAGGGCTCAAATTTTGACTTCATATATTAAACTTTATCTAAATTTGCTACTGGTGCCTTACTACTTACAGATTGTGAGCATTATTCACTAAACAGGCTTTTTTCGAACGCTTGTGCAGCGTGTGAAGACGGTCTGTCTTTATAATGCAGTTGATAAAGTGGCCGAGAGAGTTGCTCGTTATTTTTTTGACTCAGGCGTGTTAATTTACCAAGCTGCACCAAATCCTCAGTAACTACATTTGGCAATAAAGCGACCCCCATACCTTGAGCGACGGCCCTTGCTATGGCTTCGTTGCTGCCTAATTGCATACTTTGCTCTGTTTGTACGCCATGCTCTGCTAATAACTTTACCGACATTTCTAAAGTGCCAGAGCCCGGCTCGCGCAGTAGCCAAAACTGCTCGTTTAACCATGGTTTTAAGTCTTTCGTGGGCTTAAAGTTACTGGGTATAACTACACTCATTAAATCGTTTTGCCAGTGCTTACTTATAATATGTGGCTCGGTTGGTGTGCCTTCAACCAGTGCTAAATCGATAGTGCATTCAAGTAGGGCGTGCTCAATTTGCGCGGTATTAGCAACTTGTACTTCTACTTTTATATGGGGGTATTGTGCGCAAAAATTGGCTAAATAGGGCGGTAGCCAATAGCTGGCAATGGTTGTACTGGTGCCTATAACGAGTGTGCCGCGCTTAAGCCCTGTGCGTGATTTAATATCTTCAATGGCTGCCTTTTCAATAGCAAAAATACTACGAGCATGTTCAAAAAGTGCTTGTCCGCCTTCACTTAAGGTGAGTTTTTTACCCTTAGATGCACGCTCAATAAGTTGTATATTTAGCTGATACTCAAGCTCTTTTAAAGCTTTAGACACAGCTGGTTGGCTTATAAAAAGCGCCTCAGCTGCTGCTGAAAAACTGCCTAATTTAGCAACCGTATAAAACACCCGAAGTGCATGCAAGTTCATTGTGCCTCTCAAATCACATAACCTTAAGTTATCGAATCATGATTTTAATGTATTGGAGTTATATTTTGCGCTTTCTTAAAATGAAGTCAATTAATCACGATGACTTTATTAAGGGATGACTATGCTTAGTGCAATTAAAGATATGCCACAGCTTTTTAGTATTAATACTAAGCAGTATACCAACTCGCGTTGGTGGCTAGGAATGCTATTGGTTATTGTTTTAGCGTGTGTTGCTGTTGCCATGAGTAAGTTACCGGTAATGCAAAGTGCCCAGTTTAGTTCCTTAACTATTGGTATTGTGCTTGGCATTATTGTAGGTAACAGTGTTTTTTCGCGCATTGCGACTCATACAGATGTGGGTGTTGATTACGCTAAGAGTATTTTACTCAAAGCGGGTATTATTTTATTTGGTTTTAGAATTACCTTTGCACAGGTAGCTGGCGTTGGCTGGCATGGCTTACTAACCGATATTGTTATGCTCAGTGGTACGTTTATATTAGCAATACAGCTTGGCAAACGAGTATTTAAGCTTGATGAGCAAACAGTAATATTAATTGGCGCAGGTAGCTCTATTTGTGGCGCAGCAGCTGTAATGGCAACCGAGCCTGTAATAAAAGCGCAAGCGCATAAAGTATCGGTAGCGGTAGCAACGGTGGTGGTATTTGGTACGTTGAGTATGTTTGCCTACCCAATCATGTTTGAGTATATGGGGCTGAGTGAGCACGCATATGGTATTTTTGTAGGTTCAACTATTCACGAGGTAGCGCAAGTTGTTGCGGCGGGTACAGCCGTAAGCGCCAATGCTGCTGATACCGCCGTTATAGAAAAAATGCTACGCGTTATGATGCTTGCGCCATTTTTAGTGGGTTTATCATTTTGGCAAAATAAAAAGGCGAGTAAACAAAGCACACTAAATCACGGGACTCACAAAGGCGGCGTTACCATTCCTTGGTTTGCTGTATTGTTTATTGTGGCAAGTGGTATTTACTCGCTTGCTATTATTCCTAAAGCGACCACCGACGTAATAGTACAGTTCGACAATATACTACTTACAATTGCCATGGTGGCTCTAGGATTACGCACCCATATTGGAGCAATTCGCCAAGCGGGTATTAAACCGTTGTTACTGGCGCTGTGTTTATTTTTGTTTTTAACGTTAGGCGGCTTTGCCATTAATATAGGTATTGCTGAGCTGTTTTAAACGTTACTTGGTAAAAGTTGATTGGCGGCTTAAATCGGCCAATCAACTTCGTTTAAAGTATCCAGCTGTTTGCTGGTGTTTTCATTGCCTTGCCATTTATTAGTGTAAAAAGCGTGCGGGTCAAACTGTAACGTTTGTTTTTCAATATTGAAGTGCCTACCACCACGCGGATCTACGCCTACACCTGCTATATATTGCCAATTACCCCAATTAGCGGCTACATCGTAATCAATAAGTTGTTGTTCAAAATAAGCCGCGCCGTAGCGCCAATCAAGACCAAGTTCGTTAACTAAGCAGCTTGCGGCAATTTGCCTTGATCTATTTGATATATAACCGGTCGCATTAAGCTCGTTCATAATGGCATTGACTAATGGGTAGGGTGTTGAGCCATTACACCAGGCAACAAAGCGGTTTGGCATAAATGTAGTAAGGGGTTTTGTTTGCTTTTGGCCTTTAAAGCTAAACAGGCTTTTACCTGCCTTAAGTGCATGCCATTTAAAATATTCTCGCCATAGTAATTCAAACTTAATCCAGTAGGTTGACTCGTTTGTTATTCGGTTATGTTCGTACGCCTCAACTGCTTTATAAACTTGCCGCGCACTTACACAACCAAAGGCAAGCCAGGTACTGAACTTTGTGGTGTTATTAAAGCCATCAAGCTCGTTTCGAGTTATTTTATAAGTACTTGGTAGCAAGCCTGAAAAGTATTGCTTTAAATGTGTTTGCGCACTTTTAAGCCCGCCATGCATTACTGCGTTGTTATTATTAGTATGCTTATTAAGCTCAATTGGGTTTGCAGCACATAATGTTATAGGCTGGGGAAGTAAACCTTTAGGCAGAGTTGAGGTTGTTATAGGTATGTTCATCGCCTCTACCTTTTTTCTAAATGGGGTAAAGCTTTTAGGCAGCTCGTCTAAATCAAAAGGGAGGTCGCTTTGTTGAAATAGAGTGTCTTGTTGAGTTGTTTTAAATATGACATGTGGGCAATGTGCTTTTAGTCGCGCGAGTTGGCGCTGCTCATAGGTTCCAACGAGTTCACTGCACACCACTTCGTCAATGTGTTGCTCAGCTATGTGCTGCTTTAAAACACTAACCGGTTCACCCTCAAGTACGTGCAGGGTTTGCCCGCGCTCAATAAGTGCTTGTTGGAGTTCATACAAGCTTTGCATTAAAAACTGATGTTTATGCACACCATATGACTTTTGTTGGTAGTTATTATTTTTAAACCAGTGTGGGTTTATTACAAATACAATATCAAGCGCACATTGCTCAGTAGCAAGTTCACTAAAAATAGCGTTGTCGGTTAGGCGTAAATCGTTTTGTAGCCAATATAAAATGCGTTTGCTCATACTTATGCTCTGGTCTTTGTAATCATTAAGTTTACGAAGCAAAAGCGGGTAGGGATTAGTTTTGAGGTGTTTAATAAGGTTTTAAAAAGGAGCGACAAACTTACCGCCCCTTAGTTTGTAAAAGTATTGTTTTAACTCGCTGATTTTTGTTTTGCTATCCAATCGTTTATTACGTCTTCTAGCACTTCCATAGGCAGTGAACCTTGGCCGATTACGGTGTCGTGAAAGCTGCGTATATCAAACTTAGCACCGAGCTCTTTTTCGGCTTTTGCACGCAGTTCGCGTATTTTTATTTCGCCCATTTTGTAAGAGAGCGCTTGGCCTGGCCATGAAATATAACGATCTATTTGATCCTCGACCGCGCTTTGTGGCAAAGCAGTGTGATCTGCCAAGTAGTCAATTGCCTTTTGGCGGCTCCAGCCAAATGCATGAATACCGGTATCAACAACAAGCCTCACAGCACGCCACATTTCGTAACCTAAACGACCAAAGTCGCTGTATGGGTCTTGATAAAAGCCGGCTTCTTTACCTAAACGTTCGGTGTAAAGTGCCCAACCTTCGCCAAATGCTGAGTGGCTAAGTGTGCGTCTAAACTGGGGTACATCTAACTCCATTGCAATGGCGTTTTGTAAATGATGCCCTGGTATTGCCTCATGTAAGCTAAGTGCTTCTAAATTATATAAAGGCTGTAGCTTAGGTGTTGAGGCTAAAAAGTAAGTGCCAGGGGATCGGTTATCAGCAGGTGGCATATAAAACGCGCCGCGACTCGCTGAGCCTTTTATAGTAAAGGTGTTACGCGGTAAATGATTAAAGTAGGTTGGTAACTTGCCATACATTTTTTGCGTAATAAAGGCTGTTTTTTCAAGTAAGTCTTGCGCGTCTGTTGCGTAAAATTGCTCGTCGGTTGCTAAAAATTCTAAAAACTCAGCATACGTGCCATCAAAACCTACTTTATCAATGATGTTTTGCATTTGCGTTTTTATACGAGCCACTTCTTTTAAGCCAAGTTCGTGTATTTGCTTTGGTGTGGCATTGGTTGTGGTGTAGTAATTAACTGCATATTTGTAATACTCAAGCCCGCCTTTAACGCTTGAAATACCCGGATCTGTTCTACAGTTAGGCATGTAATCGTTTTCAAAAAAGTCGTAAAAGTCTTGATAAGCCGGAACTACTTTTGAGCTAATTAAGGCTTTTGCTTTGTTTTGGTATGTGGCCTTTTGCTCTGCTGTAAATGTATTTGGTATGCGTGTAAAGGGCTCGTATAAGGCGCTGTTTTCAGGTCGCTTAACAATATGAGCGTTAATACTCTGGCTGTAATTTTCAAATGTTTTGCAGTAGTGCGTGTAACCCTTTTCAATACCTTCTTTCATCAAGTTAATGTTTTCTTGATTAAAGCGAGGGTAGTCGGCAAGGCTTACTAAAAATGCGTTGTAATCATCGGTTGTTAAAAATGCCATATTAGCTGGTGCTTCGGCAAAGTAGGTATGCCAGCCACTTAAAAAGTTAACCTGAAAATACTTATCTTGAAAAAGGTAGCTTTGCTGCTCTGTTTCTCGCTCGTATTTAAATAAACGGTAGTTCATTAGCTGCTCGTTGTTGAGCGTTTTTGGGTCAATGCTGGCTAAGCTTTTTAGTACGCTGTTGTTATAAGCTTGGCGCTTTGCAATGGCTTGCTCGCTCCAATTTGGTAAGGTACCGTTGGGTTTCCAACCATCAGGGTCGGTGCGAAAAAAGATTTTTTCGGCTTTTGCATTTTGCCAATGGTTATCAATAATGGTTTTTAAATCTGCATTGCTATCGGCTGCGCTCGGCAGTGATGCTACAGCTAAGCAAATAGCTAAAATTGTTTTTTTAAACATATTATTCTCATTTTTAGCGCGTTAATTTTTATTAGTGTACGCACATTTATCATTTTTGTTTTTAATATAGTACCAAGTTAACTTTATTAATGCGCTTACTTTTATAACCAGTATCAGTTGGTTTTACTTTTTGATTGAACAAATTTCACCGCTGAAGTGAGTGGGGCACTAGTTTATTGTTTTATCTGCGTTTAGAATGATTAAAACTAATTACAATAAAAGACCGTCATGTTTAATAAAGTAATAACGCTGATTGATGAAGCTAATAACCAAGATCCAAATATTGAGCAGCACAATGGAGAATGTTTTCCAAAAGAGTATTTATACTCACAGCGTATGAGCGAAATGCTAACTCGCTTTAAACCTGATGCCGATGCACTCATGCAAATTGCAGTGCGTGCGCAACATATTCAACGTTGGAAGTCGCCACGTAGTGACTTTGAAATGAACAAGCAGGGTTATCATCAATGGCGCAGTGCACTTTATATATTTCATGCGTCACTAGTTGTTGAATTAATGAAACAAGCTGGGTTTAACGATACAGACCAAAACCGTGTTTATAATGCAGTTGCTAAAAAAGATATTAAGCGCAATCCAGATAGCCAATTAGTAGAAGATGTAGCGAGTTTGGTGTTTATTGAACACTACATGCTTGGGTTTGCCAGTGCAAAACCAGATTACAATGAAGAAAAATGGATTGGTATTATTCGCCGTACATGGCAAAAAATGTCAGATGAAGCGCATGAGTTTGTACTTGCAGGTAATATTAAATTGCCAACGCCACTTGTTGGGCTTATTCATAAAGCGCTTGAATAAAGTAGTGTAAGCTAGGTATTAAAATAAAAAGGATTTTTAGAATGTTATGCCCACGTACAAATGCCTCTCTTGAGCCATTATTAATTGGCGGTATTACTGTTTACACTTCAGTGCAAGGCGGCGTATTTTTTGATAACAACCAAATTTTTAAGTTTAGCTCGCCAGCGTTAAAGCATGGTCAGGTATTACTTAAACATTTAAGTAATTATATTGAAGGTGAGGGCGATGTCTCAATGCGAGTAAATTGTCCTAAATGCCCAAGTATTGTGATGATGCGCCGGTATTTTTCACCGCTTAAAGTGGTTGAAATAGACGAATGCCCAGGTTGTGCAGGCATATGGCTTGATAGCGGTGAACTGGCAAAAATACACGAAAACCATTTAACACCTAAAGAGCGAAAGCTATTAGCTCATGAAATGGCCACCAATCATGGCTTTATAACTATTAAATCACCTACTTCTAGGTTTACGCCAACTAATAAAAATAAAAGTGCACATGAAACCACCGTTGAGAACTTGGTGCGCTTAGCTTTACTTGGTTTGTAACTCTTAATAACATATTAAAAAAAAAACGGCGTACTAAAAAGTACGCCGTTTTTATTGTAATAAACTAACTCTTGAAAAGTTTATTTATTACGGTTTTCTTTAGCAAATGCACGTATTTTACGCTTTTGCGACAGTGTTACTTTATTAACACGACCAGCAAATGGGTTTTCACCTTCTCTAAATTCGATTTTGATAGGTGTGCCCATAATTTTAAGCGCTTTACGGTAGTAGTTCATCAGGTAGCGTTTATAACTATCTGGTAAATCTTTAACTTGGTTACCGTGAATAACAATACGTGGTGGGTTATAACCACCGGCATGCGCATATTTGAGCTTAACACGACGACCACGAACAAGTGGCGGCTGGTGATCGGCTTGAGCCATGTCCATAATACGACGTAACATTGCAGTACTTATACGTTTAGTCGCTGATTCATACGCTTCGTCAACAGACTCGAATAAATGACCAACACCTGTACCGTGTAGTGCAGATATAAAGTGTAGGCGTGCAAAGTCAATAAAGCCTAAACGGCGATCGAGCTCTGATTTAATACGATCTTTAACGTAATCGTCTAAGCCATCCCATTTGTTCACTGCAATTACCAATGAACGACCTGAGTTAAGAGCAAAGCCTAATAAGCTTAAATCTTGATCTGAAATACCATCGCGAGCATCAACAATCAATAACACAACGTTACAATCTTCGATTGCTTGAAGCGTTTTAATTACAGAGAACTTTTCAACTACGTCGCTTACTTTTTTACGCTTACGAACACCTGCGGTGTCAATTAACACATACTCTTTTTCATTTCGAGTCATCGGAATGTAGATAGAGTCACGTGTTGTACCTGGCATGTCGTATACAATTACGCGATCTTCACCCAGTATACGGTTTGTAAGCGTTGACTTACCAACGTTAGGACGACCAATAATCGCAAGCTTTACAGGTTTGTCTGCAAATGCCTGGTGATCGGTATCGCTGTCTTCATCTTCTTCGTAAAGATTAATAAGCTCTTCGTCATCGCCTGTTACGTCTTCGTCTTGTGCAGCTAATTCAGCGATAAGCGGCTGAAGTGTTTGCTCAAGTAATAACGTAATACCACGGCCATGCGATGCAGCAATATGATGAATTTCACCTAATGATAATTGGTAAAATTCAGCACAGTTTGAATCTGCATCAATACCATCGGTTTTATTAGCAACAACAAAACACTTTTTATCTTGTTTACGCAAGTGATTAGCAATTGCTTGGTCAGCTACGGTCATACCTACACGAGCATCTACTAAAAACAGAACAATGTCGGCTTCTTCAATAGCTAGCAGAGATTGATCTGCCATTTCGATTTCGATGCCTTCTTCTGAGCCATCAATACCGCCCGTGTCTACCACGATAAATTCATAGCCATCGTAACTAGCTTGGCCATATTTTCTATCTCGTGTTAAACCTGGAAAATCGGCTACGAGTGCATCACGAGTACGTGTTAAACGGTTAAATAATGTGGATTTGCCCACATTGGGTCGCCCAACTAGAGCGATCACGGGAAGCATAAACTACCTCTTTAAAAAACAACAAAAGGCTTCGCAGTGCGAAGCCTTAAAAAAACCATATGACTATTAGTAACTTAGTTTGGTATTTTTACCATACTAACTTCACCATCACGGGTGTATAAAATTAGCTTATCGTCGGCAACAACTGGCTCAACAAAAAAGCCCGAGCTGTCAAAGTCTTCACGAGATACTAGCTCGCCAGTTTCTTTATTTAGCCAATGTAGGTTACCTTCTTGGTCGCCTAAAGCTAAGTGGCTACCTGCAACTGCAGGGCCTGTTAGGTACCAACCGCGTAGAGCGGGTTGGCTCCAACGTTCAATACCTGAATTTTTATCTAATGCGTAAATAACACCATCGCTATCTACTAAATAAATTGTTTGTGCATCCATCGCAATTTCGCGGTAGCTGCTGTACTCGCGTTTCCATACAACATTGCCAGAGCGAATATCTACAGCGGCTAAGTTGCCGTTGTAAGCTATAGCGTAAGCGTATGGACCGCTAATAAGTGGTTGAGTGTCTACGTCAACTAGGCGTTCAAATTCTGATGCGCCTTTAGCAACCGCAATTTCTGCGCTCCATGCTGAGTAACCACTGTCTGAAATTAATACGCTTAGCTTGCCTGTTTCAAGGCCTACTAATACACCACCGTTAGCAACGGTTGGCGAGCTTTGTCCGCGTAATGTTAGTGGTGGAACTTCTTGTTCAAAGCTCCAACGCTCTTCGCCTGTATCTGGGTGAAGGGCTAACAATTTACCAGAGCCTAAATTTACAAATATTAAGCCATCGCCTGCTGTTGGTTTAGACAGAGATTCGCCTGGTACGTTTTTACGCCAAACTTCTTCACCAGTTTCGCGATCAAGAGCAATAATAAAGCCGTGTTCAGAACCAATATAAATTTTACCATAGGCTTGCAAAATACCACCTGATAATTTTGCATTACCGTTGTCAGCCCAAGGCCAAAACGATAAATCTTGGCGTACATCGGTTTCCCATTTTGTATCGCCATTATCAAGCGAAAGCGCTTCTACTTGGCCTTCGCGGCTAGCAACATACACAGTATCTTTGTAAACTGCGGGTGTTAAACGAGAAAAATAATGCTCTACGCCATCACCTACAGATTCTTGCCAAACAACGTCAGTTTCAAATTGGTTTACAATTTCAGGAAGTACTAGTTCATCTTCATCATCACTTGATGAACAACCCATCAATGTTGCCATACATAGGGCAAGGGCTGCTGTTGTAAATTTTTTCATGCCTAAAACCTTATGCCGCTGGGCTAGTTACTGCTAGGTCATCTAACTTAATTTGTAATAGTGGGTTACTTGTTAATCCACCCGCATCTATTGCTGCTTGGTATGCAGTACGTGCTTGATCTTTATTGCCTTGCTCAGTGTAAATGTCGCCTTTAAGCTCGGCCACGTTTGCATTGAACGCTTCAGGTAATGGTGCATTTAATGTCGTTAATGCATCGTCATATTTAGTTTGCGCAATTTGAACACGTGCTAAACGTGTAATCGCAATTGCTTTTAATTCTGTATTTGGCGTATTAGACACAACCCAGCTTAGCTTTTCGCTTGCTACGTCTAGTTTTTTCGCTTCTACTGCGTCTTTTGCAGCAACGAATGCAGCAAGTGTTGCGTAGTTTGTGTCTTTATTTTCGCTAATAAACGCATCAGCTGAAGATAAAACATCATCGCTTTCAACAAGCGCTGTATATGAATCTGATGCTTTTTCAGCGGTAGTAATTTGGTTTTGGTTATATGCTTTCCAGCCATATAAGCCACCTAGGCCAACAAGTATACCTAGCGCAAGTGAAATGCCGTTTTCACGGAAAAAGCGTTTAATGGCTTCTGCTTGTTGTTCTTCTGTTGAATAAATATCCATTCTTACCTCTAATGTTCGCTTAGCCGTTAATAAGCTCAGCTAATAGCGCTTTAGCTTGTTCTAATTCTAATGTGACTTGTTCTTTACGCTCGCGTAAATACTTGATGGTCACAACGCCTTTTTCTAATTCATCTTCACCAATAATCACTGCAACAAGTGCATCGCTTTTATCAGCACGTTTTAATTGTTTTTTAAAGTTGCCGCCGCCCGCATGTACCATAACGCGTAAACCCGGTACGTCTTTACGTAGTTGCGCTGCAATTGCAGGAGCTTGAATGCTTGCTTTGTCGCCCATTGCTGCTAAATATACATCAGCATTACGACGAATGTCACCTACACACTCAAGTGCTTGTAGTAATAATACTAAGCGCTCTAGACCCATTGCAAAACCAACTGCTGGCGTTGCTTTGCCGCCAAGTTGTTCAACTAAGCCATCGTAACGTCCGCCAGCACATACAGTGCCTTGTGCACCTAAACTGTCGGTTACCCATTCAAATACAGTGCGGTTGTAGTAGTCTAAACCACGTACTAACTTTTCATTAACCGTATATGAGACGCCAGCAGCGTCTAAACGTTCACATAAATTTGCAAAATGTTCTTTTGATTCAGCATCTAAATTTTCAGACAATTTAGGCGCATCAGTTAAAATTGCTTGTACGTCTGGATTTTTGCTATCAAGTACGCGTAATGGGTTTGAATACATACGACGTTTTGAGTCTTCATCAAGCACATCAATGTGTTGCTCAAGGTAGGCTACTAACGCATCACGGTAATCTGCACGCGCTTCGTTAGATCCTAGAGAATTTAGCTCTAAACGAACGTGGTCAGTAATACCAAAGGCTTCCCATAGTTGCGCTGTTAATAAAATAACTTCTGCGTCTATATCTGCTGTAGCAATACCAAATGTTTCTAAACCAAATTGGTGAAACTGACGGTAACGACCTTTTTGCGGACGCTCGTGACGAAACATTGGACCCATGTACCAAAGGCGTTGTTCTTGATTATATAGTAAGCCATTTTGGTTGCCAGCACGTACGCATACTGCGGTGCCTTCTGGGCGAAGTGTTAATAAGTCGCCATTGCGATCGGCAAAGGTGTACATTTCTTTTTCTACTATATCGGTAACTTCACCAATAGAGCGTTTAAATAAGTCGGTTGATTCTACAATAGGAAAACGAATTTCTTGATAACCGAACGATGCTACTGTCTCGCGTAAAATGTTTTCTACTTTCTGCCAAACTTGTGTATCGCCCGGCAGACAATCGTTCATACCGCGAACTGCCTGAATTTGTTTTGCCACTGATAAATCCTAAATGCTGTTTTTTTGTGTAATGAAAAATGCTTACACAACAAGAATGCTAAAAATTGACCCGCCATTATATACCCAAACCACCCCAAGATGCGAGTTTCAGTTGGAATTAAAAGCGATTTAGGCAAGGCATTGATTGAAAGTAATAGTGGTTCTATTGTTAAAATCAATAACGCAGTATAAATCGCTTTTAAACCAACCCGTTGGGTGTTTCACAGACACTTACTCTCATCGTTGTTACTTTTTAAAAGGGATTGCCATTCTTGCAAAGTAACGCCTTGATATTAAGAGCCTGTGAAACGCTGAATTCTGTATCTTGGGGTCGTTTGGGTATCCACTAGCTATAAAGGTAAACGCCAAACACCGCTGTTTGGCGCTTTATACGGTATTTATTCGACTATTTTTATGTCAATCGGTGTTTGGCTCTGCTTTTTCTCTATAAAGTCGCGTACATAACCTTCAAGCTGGTCAACAATGTTGTTGTTATCAATGCGCGCTTTTTGGCGTTCGCCATTTATATACAAACCAGAACGACGATTTGCACCGGCAAGCCCTATATCACTCACAAGCGCTTCACCTGGTCCATTTACAACGCAACCAATTACCGAAACTGACATAGGTTCGATAATATCCTCTAAGCGCTCTTCAAGTTGGTTCATGGTGCTTACTACGTCAAACTCTTGGCGTGAGCAGCTAGGGCAGGCAATAAAGTTAATTCCACGCGAACGAATGCGCAATGAATTTAAGATATCAAAGCCGACTTTAATTTCTTGTACCGGGTCGGCAGCAAGTGATACACGCAGAGTATCGCCAATACCTTCGGCAAGAAGCATACCTAAACCTACTGCAGATTTAACAGAGCCTGAGCGCATGCCGCCCGCTTCGGTAATACCTAAATGCAGTGGTTGGTCTATTTCTTTAGCGAGTAAGCGATATGCACCTACAGCTAAAAATACGTCAGACGCTTTTACTGATATTTTAAATTGGTCAAAATCAAGGCGGCGCAATATATCTACATGGCGCATTGCTGATTCTAATAAGGCTTCTGGTGTTGGTTCGCCGTATTTTTCTTGTAAGTCGCGCTCTAGTGAACCGCCATTTACACCAATACGAATAGGAATGTTATGCTCGCGTGCTGAGTCTACTACAGCTCTAATACGCTCTTCACTACCTATATTACCTGGATTTATACGCAGGCAATCAACGCCGTATTTTGCCACTTTTAAGGCTATACGGTAATCAAAGTGAATATCGGCAACTAGCGGAATCGTTACTTGCTCTTTTATACTTTTAAACGCTTCGGCTGCATCCATTGTTGGTACTGATACACGGACTATGTCGGCACCTGCATCTTGTATTGCCTGTATTTGTGCAACAGTTGCATCAACATCCATGGTGTCGGTGTTGGTCATTGATTGCACTGCAATAGGGGCACCATCACCAATAGGGACGTTACCTACATTGATTCGGGTGGATTTTCTGCGTTTAATTGGAGATTCTGAAAACATAGCGACTACTCTGCTAGTGGTAATGTAAATTTGGCTAAACGGTTTTGAGGAAATGCAGAAACATCTACAGGTTCACCGTTTAAAGTAATGTCTACAGCGTCATGCTTACCAAGCACAACTGAAAAAGGAGGCGTACCGCTTACGGTCATAATGTAGCCTGCTTTTTTAACGCCGAATGCTATTTTTTCGCCTTCGCCGTCGTAAATTTCAACCCAACTTTCGCCATTAAAGTTCATGACAATTGTACTGCTAGCATCTTCTTGACTTGCGCTGTTAGAAGCAATAGGAGCCGTTTCTTTAACTATTTCTGGGCTTGTTGATGTTTCACTAGACGTGCTTTGTGATTCTAATAATGATTCATCGTCAATTTCGGCTTGTTGCTGTTGCTCTGAGATACTGGGTTGAGCGGCTTGGCGCTCGCTCATTTTTGAGTTGGCAACGTTTATGTTACTTGTTTGCTCTTCAATAGGTGTCGCGTTTTGCCAAAACCATAAAGCAGATGAGCCAATAACAATCGCTAAAATTAAATAGCTAAAAAACATTAAACGACTGTCGTTTGCTTCTTTTTCTGTACGGCGTGAAAAACTCTGCATATTAGCGGGTTTAGCCGGCTCTGGTGGGGCTGGCATCATTGCTAAAATAGGTGCGCTATCTACTTTTAATTCACGGCAATAGTTTTTTATATAGCCTTTAACAAAAGTAATAGGGCCGAGTAATGTAAATTCATCATTTTCAAGGCGTTTAATTTGAAGTTCAGACAGCTTTAACGGTGCAGCAATAGTCGCTATGCTAACGTTCGCTTGTTCTCTGTGATTTTTTAATATCTGGCCTACAGTTGGCTGTTCGCTCTGTGTTTGCGTATTTTCTTCATTCATAATGTGTATGAGTCTGGATCCACTAGTAAAAGTTTGTGCCCTGGTTTTAGTGCTATATCAGGACTTAATTTATTCCATCGCATTAATTCATCAATTAATACATGCCGCTGGGTAGCTATATCGTAAAGGGAATCACCAGCTTTAATTTCGTAATAAATATTTGGATCGTTTAGGTATATTTTACTTCCATTCATTACCCGATCCGACTGTTTTAGACCATTCCATTGCAGGAGCTTTTGTAGTTTAACATTGTATCGCACCGAAATGCTAAATAGGTTTTCGCCAACAGCAATTACGTGAAATGGCACGCGTAAAGGCGATACTTTAGGGTTAAGCATTGGGAGCTCTGTTTTTTGTACTGCTTCGTAACTTTTAAATTCAATATCTGCATCATTTTGATAGCTGCTATTTTCAAATACAGTTGTATTTTTAGTCGCTTCGTAGAATACCACGTCACTACTATTTTTTTGAGCGGTAACTGCAGGAACTGAATTACTATAGTTACTAGTTTGTTGCGAATTAAACTGGCCTGTTTTAGGTGCGCCAAACGAAATTATTGTAACTTCGTCATCAGCTTTAGTTGGTTGCTTTGCTGCTATAGCTTCTTTTTGAGGTTCGTAAACGGGCTTAGCTTTTTTAGGTGCAGCTACTACGGAATCTGCAGAGTCGTGCTCAGTAGTAAGTGCGAGCATAACAGCCGATGTATCGGTAGGTTTGCTTGGCGCGACGACTTTAGGAACTTCTTCTTTTTGAGTTGTTATTTGTTTTGCTATTACGGTTGCTTCGTCGGCTTGCTTACTGACCGTGTTTTGTACCGCCTTAGCTTGCTTTTCTCTTACTATAACTGGATTTACATCTTGGTTATTTGCTGTTGCGAGCTTTTTATCTGTTTTTTGTTCGTTGTTTGTTACCAAGCTTGTTGAACCGTCTTGTGGTGAACGTTTCTTTCTGATTACTTTTATTTTTGGTTTTGAACTAACGTGCGCGCCGCTTTCGTCATTTTTTAGTTCTTTTAACTGCGCTTTGCGGTATTTTTCTCGCAGTATTTCAAACTCATTAAAACGTGTTCTTTTCTCTTTTAATGCATAGGCTTCGTTACTGCTAGAGTAAGTTTGTAAAATAGTGCTGGAAATTTTTTCAGCCTCTTCTATTCTGCCCATTCTGTTTTTTACAAGGTAGCTAAGCATTAATGCGCGAGAAGATACTCGACCTGTGCTTTCGTAGCGTTTTAAAAGTTCACTGGCTTTGTATAAGTCACTTTTTGCGTAATACAGCGCTGCTAAACTAATTAACGTAGATGTACGCTGAGAGCTGTGATTAAGTGCCTGTTGAAAGTAACTTTCTGCATTTTCAAAATCATCAAATTCAATAGCACACAAGGCTAAATTTTCGTAACTTTCGGCAACGCGAATATAACTTGGTACTTCAATGGCTTTTAAAAATTGATCAGTTGCACGATCGTATTCATCAATACCACATAAAAACACGCCGTAGTTATTAAGGGTATTAGGATCGTCAGGCTTTATTTCGAGTGCTTTTTGGTAGGCTTTATCAGCTAGCGGGTTTTCGCCTACTTGTTGATAGTAATAAGCAAGAGAGTAATGTACTTCAGGTAGGTCAGGGGCAAATGCAGCTGCACGTTCTAAATTGTATTTGGCTTGAGAGTTATTACCCGTTTTTAAATACTGTAGGGCTAAAGCAATTCGTGTTCGTGCTGCGCCAGTATTATTAATTTTATTTTCGACGACGGGCTTATTACTGCCGTTATAACTACTTTCGCTAACACAGCCACTTAAGGCAAGTGTTGATAGTGTTATAGCAAGTATAGATCGCATTACCTTATCTCTTTATTTTTAGTCCATGGCGCCTATCTTACCTAAAACCTTTGTTGTTGCATCATTTATTTAAAAATAAACAACTTAACCACCCTACATGACTAATTAACATAGGGTGGTTACAGATTATGCTTGGTGGATATTAACGCTAATTGCGTTATCGTCACGCATTTTCTTTTTAGCTAAACGTTTGGTACGGTCAACTACATCACCTACTAACTGTCCGCAAGCGGCGTCAATATCGTCACCGCGAGTACGACGCACAATACAGGTAACGCCTGCTGCTTGTAATACTTTTGAAAAACGGTCAATACGGCTATTGCTTGAGCGCGTGTATTCATTACCCGGGAACGGGTTAAACGGAATAAGGTTTACCTTACAAGGTGTGCCTTTTAACGTTTGCACTAATGCATGCGCCTGATCGGTGCTGTCGTTAATACCGTTAAGCATCACGTATTCAACCGTTACATCTTTATTTGCTTTTGAGCCATCGATATAACGACGACACGAGGCTAAAAATTCTTCAATAGGGTACTTTTTATTAACTGGCACTAAAATGTCACGCAGTGCGTTATCTGGTGCGTGAAGTGATATAGCCAGTGCTACGTCAATTTTCTCTTTTAGTAAATCAAGTGCAGGTACAACGCCTGAAGTACTTAATGTTACGCGGCGCTTAGATAAACCAAAGCCCCAATCGTCCATCATTAGTTCCATTGCTGGCACTACGTTTTTAAGATTAAGTAAAGGCTCGCCCATACCCATCATTACAACGTTAGTTACTGGGCGCTTTTCGCTATGACCATCAAGGCCTATATCTTTAGCTACACGCCAAACTTGACCAATAATTTCAGATACTTTTAAGTTACGGTTAAAGCCTTGTTGAGCAGTAGAACAAAAAGTACATTCAAGAGCACAACCCACTTGTGATGATACACATAACGTAGCGCGCTCTTTTTCAGGGATCCAAACGGCTTCTACTTCTTGGCCGCCTTCCAGAATAAGTGCGTACTTAATAGTACCGTCGCTTGCTTGTTGGCGAACGGTAATTTCTGGCGCTACAATTTCGCACTCAGCTTTAAGTTTTTCTTTAAGCTTTTTGTTTACGTTGCTCATATCGTCGAAGTTATCTACGCCAAAATGATAAATCCATTTCATCACCTGGTCACTACGAAACGGCTTTTCACCGAACGATGCAAATAGCTCGCGCATTGCTTCTCGGTTTAAATCTAATAAGTTAATCTTTTTTTGCTCGGTCATGAAACAACCTCAATCGGTGACGGTGGAGATAAAATTTACGAGGACGAATTGTACACAATTCACTCACTTTAATCATTAAGTAAAACATCATGAGTTTCTGATTAATACTTTACGTAATGACTAAAAAAGGGCCCGAAAGCCCTTTTCAATATGTTAACGAATTCGAATTAACGAGTACGTGAACAAAGCTCTTCGTCAGCGAAGAAGTAAGCAATTTCGCGAGCAGCAGATTCAACAGCGTCAGAACCGTGAACAGCATTTTCGTCGATGCTATCAGCGTAGTCTGCACGTAAAGTACCAGCTAGTGCTTCAGCAGGGTTAGTAGCACCCATGATTTCACGGTTTTTAAGAACAGCGTTTTCGCCTTCAAGAACTGTAACCATTACTGGACCAGATGTCATGAAAGATACTAAAGCACCGAAGAAAGGACGTTCGCTATGTTCAGCGTAGAAACCTTCAGCTTTCTCTTGTGAAAGGTGAACCATTTTAGCTGCAACGATTTTAAGGCCAGCAGATTCGAAACGGTTGTAGATAGCGCCAATGTGGTTTTTAGCAACTGCATCAGGTTTTACGATTGAAAAAGTACGTTCTAAAGCCATCTTTATGCTCCAATAATTTTAAGTAAAAGTGTGAATATTAACGGGCGCGAATTATACGCGTTTTAAGTGAAAAATCCTAATTTTATTAAAAACCAGTTTGGTCGCCGTTTTGTGATCTCGATCAAATACAAATTATTGACCGCATTTATACTGCCGCGCTTCTGTTTACTTATTTGTTAATGACTAATCTGAATTCTGCTTGGGATAGATTTATTTTTCGGAGTTTAGGTTAACTACTTATGCAACTGGCTTAAACCCAGTTTGATGTATGGAGCGCACATGTCACCCGTTATTTCTTCAATGCCTTTTATTCCTGAATTACTATGCCCCGCAGGCAGTTTAAAAAACATGCGCTACGCTTTTGCTTATGGCGCAGATGCGGTTTATGCAGGGCAGCCTCGCTATAGTTTGCGTGTGCGCAATAATGAGTTTGACCTAGATACTCTGCAAGTAGGAATTAGTGAAGCGCATGCGCAAAATAAAAAGTTTTATGTGGTGTCTAATATTGCACCGCACAACGCTAAAGTTAAATCGTATTTACGTGATATAGAACCGGTTATTGCGATGAAACCCGATGCGCTAATTATGTCAGACCCTGGTTTAATTATGCTGGTTCGTAAAAAATGGCCGACTATGCCGGTTCATCTATCAGTGCAGGCAAATGCAGTTAACTACGCAAGCGTGCAATTTTGGGCAAAACAGGGGATTGAACGTGTTATTTTATCACGGGAGCTGTCGCTCGAAGAAATAACCGAAATACGCACACTCTGCCCAGACACCGAACTTGAAGTGTTTGTACATGGTGCGCTTTGTATGGCGTATTCGGGGCGTTGTTTACTCTCTGGTTATATAAACAAGCGCGATCCAAATCAAGGGACGTGTACTAATGCATGTCGTTGGGATTACGATGTAAAACCTGGTGTTGAGAACGAAACCGGCGAAATGGTGCATAAAATTGACCCCAAACAGGTGATTCCAACACTAGGTGAAGGCGCGCCAAGCAAAGATGTATTTATGCTAGAGGAACAAGGTCGCCCTGGTGAGTATATGCCTGCGTTTGAGGATGAACACGGCACGTATATTATGAACTCAAAAGATTTACGCGCTGTGCAATACGTAGAGCAGTTAACAAAAATGGGTGTACATAGTTTAAAAATAGAAGGGCGTACTAAGTCATTTTATTATGTAGCGCGCACAGCACAAGTTTATCGCAAAGCAATAGACGACGCAGCTTCGGGTAAACCATTTGATACTAACTTATTTAAAACACTCGAAAACCTAGCACATCGGGGCTATACCGAAGGTTTTTTAAAACGCCATGCTCATCAAGATTATCAAAACTACGAGTATGGTCATTCGGTATCAACTAAGCAGCAATTTGTAGGTGAAGTACTTGGGCGCGACGAAAATGGCTTAGTTGAAATTGACGTTAAAAATAAATTTTGTACAGGCCACTCCTTAGAGCTTATGACACCACAAGGTAACATTACTTTTAAGCTTGAATATATGGAAAACAAAAAGGGTGAAATTATTAGCGATGCTAAGGGCTCTGGTCACATTGTAAAAATATCGCTAGATGAAGGCATTAACTTAGCGCACGCTATTTTAATGCGTAACCTTGATGAGCATCAAGATACTCGTAATCCATTTAAACAACCTAGTTAGCCTCTTCAGTAACTGCTCAAAGCTATTTTATTACCTTACATAATTTATGGAGTGGAGCTGAGCAGTTATGCCTATGACGCCCTTTACGAAAATTGCCTACCTGCATTTATGTAAATGCCATTTATGAAACCTATATTGCCAGTAATGCTTATTTATAAAATTTAAAAAGTAAATATACTAGTCTTACAAATTTAACACGTGTTGTTAAAGCACTCAGCACAGTTACTCTATTGTTGTTTTTAAAGGAATCATTTTAGTATGTGGATAATTTTTGCATTACTCGCAACCGTATTTTTTGGTGCTCGAGGGATAATGTACCAATGGACGTCGCAAAAAAAGATTAACCGTAATCTATTATTATTCGGTGTTTTTTTTGTAGGGTTCATAATCAGCGCGTTAGGTACTGTAATATTTGAACATACATGGTACGGCTGGGAAGATATTACGGTTGGGCTCGCTTTAGGTTTTGGATCTTTTGCGGCTAATGGGTTTTTGCACAAAGGGTTTTCGGTTGGGAAAGCGTCTTTAATTAGCATCCTGTCGGGGTTAACGCCTTTATTTGTACTTTTATTTGCCTTTTTATTATGGCAAGAAACCTTAACTGTTATTCAATTAATCGGCTTTTTTATTATTTTTGGCGGCCTTTATATTATTCGCTACTCCAGCGATATCTCATTAAGTAATTTACAAGGCGCGCAATGGGGATTACTCGCGGCACTGTCTTTTGCATTTAATGATTTAATGGGGAAGCAATCAACGCTTCTTGAGGCTGATACGTTTGCAACTTTAACGTCTATGTTTGGTTTTGGTAGCTTTCTTTTTGCCGTTAGTTGGTTAGTAAAGCGTAAAAAAATGCTAGCAGAGCAAGGCTCTTCTCAAGCGTATTGGTCTGCCGGTAAAACATTTTCGTGCGGGTTACTTATTGGTTTAACAAATGTAGCTGGCATGGTTGCAATAATATCGGCTTTTGCTATTGGTAATACAGGGCTAGTTTCAGCGATTTCAGGTATGAATATTTTAATTATTTTGTTGTATTCACGCATCGTTCTAAAAGAGTCTTTTACACGCCAAGAAGTTATAGGATTAACAACGGCATTTTTAGGTGTAATTGTACTAAGGCTTAGTTTTTAAAAGATGAATTAGCTTAATTACTTTGCTGTGAAAAGCCTACACTGCTACATTTTAGTGAAGTGTTGCAGTGTATGCTCTATCAGTAATCGCACTCGATAAGGGATTTGTTTTCTGTCGCGATAAAGCATAGAAAATGGCTGCCCTTTGCTTTGCCAATCAGGAAGAATGTGTTTAAGCTTTCCGGCTTTAATAAGTGGTAATGCTATATAATCAGGGATGTAGCTAATACCCACACCAGACTCAACTGCTTGTTTCATCATTTGAATTTCATCAACTTCCAATCGAACATGTGTGTTTGGGTTGAAGCTATATTCCTCGTTCGTGTGCTGATTTTTTAATTGCCACGGTACCAACCCAACGCACGTAACTTTTGGGTGATCTTCTAATTGCTTAGGATGAGTGATGGATTGATAATCATGATTTAAGTGAGTACATAATATATTGTGAGTAAGCTTAAGCTCCCTAATAACCCAATTATCAATGGCAGGATTTCTTACTCTAAACGCTATATCAATCCCTTCTTTTTCAATATCAATAAGGTTATTTGAAAAGCGTAAATCTAGTTGAATATCGGGATACTGCAGTAAAAAATTACAAAAAATAGCACTTAAAAAATGTTTACCCATGTAAATGGGTGCGCAGATCCTAATTTTCCCTTTAGGTTGGTCTTTCTCATCACAAAGTGCTTGCTCTATACACTCTACTTTATCGAACAGTTTACGATAGCGATCGTAATATAACTCGCCAGTATGCGTAAGTGTAACTCGATGGGCATCTCGATTTAGTAACGTTAATTGAAGTGCTTGCTCTAATAAACGTATTCTACGGCTCAAAGTTGATAGTGACATATCAAGGCTTATTGATGCTTTTTTAAAGCTACCTAATTTTACTATGGTGCAAAAGTAACGTAAATCATCGAGAGAATAATTAGCTGCCATCAGAACTACTTTATTGTTTAGGATATAGGCAATATTAACAGCGACGCTTTAAAATTTCATTAGAGAAGCCAGAAGTTTTTATTGATAAAGATCAACAAAGAAAAAGTCAATAAAATGCATAATTTAACGCTGTTAATCATATAATTTAAAATAAAGCAGTAAATGCTCTATTTTTTCATTTTTTGTTTTATAGGACTTTAATTAGAAAGGCTAAAAAGTGGCTCTACTCATAAATAGTAAATGCATTAACTGCGATATGTGTGACCCAGAGTGCCCTAATGAGGCTATTTATATGGGCGCGAAGATATACCAAATAGATGCGAATAAATGTACTGAGTGTGTAGGGCATTATGATAAACCTACTTGTGTAAGTGTATGCCCTATTGACTGTATAAAGCCCGATCCTAATAAGCGTGAAAGTTTAGATGAGCTGGCTGATAAGTTTGTGCTGCTAACGAACTTATAACTTGTTCAGGTATTTTGCTAAGCCGCTTTTTACTATTGGCTAAAAACTATCTACATTACTTATTTAGCTTGTAGTTAAAGTCCGCTGTCATACATTTTTAGTTTCAATCAAATCTTATTACCTTCATTAATTATCAATTATATTGTGTTACCTTAAGGCTTTATAAACTCAAGTATTAATCTAAGTTTTAGATTGCATTCTATAGGAGTCTATTTTGCATATAGGTATTAACGCTATTCAGGCTGTATCTTCAAAGCAAGCCATATTTATTAATGATGAGTGCCGAGTATTTGTAATTGGCGATCTTGATGGTGATTTACCTGCCTTAAAAAGCGCACTTAATAACGTAAATTTTAACCCTGAAAGAGATACTTTGTTTTGCCTAGGCGACTTTGTTGATCGCGGGGATAAAACATATGACTTATTTACACACTTACAAGCCATTAGGGCATGTATGATATTAGGTAATCATGAGCATTTAATGTTGGAATCATTATTAAGTAATGATGAAGCGGCTTTTAAATTATGGACTGACAATGGTGGCAATTGGCACAAGTCGGTATCGAGTGAAAAGCTCAATGTTATGTGCGATGAGTTACTAACTAAACCTCTTTCAATAGTACTTGAATATCGCGGTTATAAAATTGGGTTGTCTCATACATTTGCCCAATCGTGGGATTGGGAAAATTACCCTGATGATAAATCGGTGATTGTGCAATCTCTATTGTGGGATCGCGAAGTAGTTAAACAAAATAAGGTAGTTAAAAGTCATGGAGTCGACTTTTCAATACATGGACATAACTCAACTAAAGCACCTTTCTGGGTGGGTAATAGCTATCATATAGATACCAATTATTATGGTGGAAAGCCGACATTACTCGAGCTTTCAGAGGTTATTGCTACGCTTGATTAACCAAGCGCTATTTAGCAATTGTTACTTCTTTCAAATATCATCCGGCAGTTTTGCTTTTTAAAGTATAAACTGCTGACTACCTCATCTAATCATCCCCTTCGTTTTTTGTATACACTTTATGATGATTTTTGCACTGTAATTATTTCATTAAGCTATTAAATACCACAAAGCCGCTCTTAGTTTGTTAATTGAGAGCGGATTTGATGTGTGGGCTGGGTTTTAACTTTCATTTAATAGGTATAAATACAGTTAAAAGAGACGTTTATTTAATTTAATATTTTTGGTTAACAAACGGTTAAGTTTGGCTGTGTAGAATTGGGAACAATTTTTGCCATTACGTGAATAATTTGCGTAAAAGGACTAACTTCTCGCTTTAGTTTTATGAGCAGATTTAAATGGAACAGCCTCTCACATGATAGTAGCAAGCATATACCCTTTTCCTTTTTCAACGTTTTGTAAGTCATCACTTTATATATCAATTTTTTCTACTTTGGGTTCTACGTATGCTTTTGCAGCGCAAGAAAACTCGCAGCACACAAAAGATATAGAAGTAATAGAAGTACGTGGTATCCGTTCAAGCATGGCCGAAAACTTAGATGTAAAACGTATGTCTGGCTCTGTGGTTGATGCAATTACCGCGGAAGACATTGGAAAATTCCCTGATAAAAACGTTGCGGACTCTCTTCAGCGTGTACCTGGTGTGGTAATTGAGCGTGATGGTGGGGAAGGTTCATCAGTCAGTATTCGTGGTTTGTCGTCGGCGCTAACTTTTACACAGCTTAATGGTAATTTTATTGCGTCTTCTCCGGGAGAGCCTTCGCGTTCGTTTGATTATGCTTTGTTACCGTCTTCGATGATTGAAAGTGTAGAAGTTTATAAATCGCCAGAGGCACGCTTAGATGAAGGAGGGGTTGGTGGTACTGTATTAATGCATAGCCGAAAGCCTTTGAGTATGGATGCAAACTCAGGTGTATTTAATGTAGAGAGTACTTACGCTGATGTTACAAAAGAGTACGAACCGCAGTTTACGGGTTTGTATTCATGGAAAAATGACGACGAAAACGTTGGTGTATTAGTTGGCTATACGTATCAGGAGCGAACAAACAGAACACTTTCGGGCGGAACTGATGCAAATATATGGCGCTATACTGGTACTGGGCAACCTACAGATATAAACGGTAACGCAGTTGATAACAATAATGGGTGGGATACTATTAATGATGCAAACGGCAACAGTTACGATGGTGTTTGGTTTCCACAAGTTGTGCGAGGTTCAGTTCTTAACGAAAAACGTGAGCGCGAAGGAATTCAAGTTAGTACGCAATGGCGACCAACAAATCGTTTAGAGCTTGGCTTTAATTATTTTGGTTTTACACTTGGGCAAGACAGAACAGAATCTGTGATTGATATACCTGAGTGGTCTTTAAATCCTGATTTTTTAACGGATGTAAACCTTGATGAGTCGGGCGCTATTGTTACTGGTATGCAATACAATGCGATGGCAAGGGGTATTGAGAGTGATATGCAGTTTCCGTGGATGCGCGGCAGTTATGTACGTGAAGAATCCACCTCCGATACCTTTGATTTTAATTTAACTTATGAAGGCGATAATTTTAAAGCGCGTTTTGTTGTGGGTAATACAAAATCAGAAGGGGGGCCGGAAGAAAGCTGGGAAGCTGCATATAAAAGTTCAAACGCGGGCGAAAACGCCACTGCTATTCAAAATGCTGCTCAAATGGCAGGCTGGTCACTCAACCAAAATAATGTATCACTTAATATTGACCCTAATACACTAGCTAACTTGCAAAGTGGAATTGGAGGCGGTCGTGATGCGGGCTCTTCAAACTCAAGTTTTGTACGCAGTGAGTTAGAAGAAGATTATTACCAAGCTGATGTGGATCTTTATGTTGATTGGGGCTTTTTAAAAACAATTAGAACCGGTGTCAAATATCGTAACTCCACGCTTCATCGTGAAACTGGCAATACCTTCTTTTTAGATCCTAATTTTGATATTGCTGCGGGCGAAGCAAGCGAGCAAGGTATTACGCGTTTCGACAGCTACCAATGGAATGGTGGAATGCCATTAGCTCAAAATGTATTTACTAGTGAGAGTAATATTGTTGGTGGTTTTGATATAAACCAAATGCCAAGTATCGACTGGGATAAATATCGCGATATGGTCACTGCTAGCTATGTACCTTATACACGTATTGAAGATAACTTTGTTTACGACATTGAAGAGAAAATATCTGCTTTTTATATTCAAGGCGATTTTGAGTTTAGTGAAGTAAGAGGTAATTTGGGCGTGCGTGTTGTGCAAACAAAAACACTTACTTCATCTACTGACTTATATACCTACCAATTAGATCACACAAATGACGAAACAGGCGAGCCAGTAACTGGTGACGCACGCTTTGTAGAAGACCATCAATTAGTCACTCAGCAAAACGAAGACACTCAAATACTACCAAGCTTTAATATAGCGTGGGATGCAACTGACGATTTAGTTATTCGTGGGGCAATAGCAAAAGTAATGTCTCGTCCTGATTACAGCGATTTAGGTGCGCAGCAGCGTATTACGTTCGTATCGGATGAATGGGCAAATGATAGAGCTGCATTTAATGAACAGCCAGGTTTTAGCGGTAGTGGTGGTAATAAAAACTTGAAGCCATTTGAATCGGTGCAAGCTGATTTATCTATTGAGTATTATTATGCAAAGGGTTCTGCGGTTGGATTGGCACTTTTTCATAAGAAAGTAGATAACTTTGTTGTGCCACTGATAATAGATGCAGAGCAAAACTTTGCCGGTAAAAATAATATAGTAGATGCAGGAACCATTAATATAGCTCCGTACAGTACTGTAGGTAATGGTACCGATGCAGTATCTAAAGGCGCGGAAGTATTTATCCAGCATGCATTTGATAATGGCTTTGGTTTTTATGCAAACTACACCTATAACAAAACCAATAAAGCAGATGTAACAGTAAATGGTGAAGAGTTTGGTCAGTCGGCATTAATAGGCAGTGCAAAGTATCAGTACAACACCTCTGTTTATTATGAAGGTGACGCTTTTAATGTGCGCGCTTCATATAACAAACGAGGGGAGACAGTATTAGGCCTTAATAGTGGTTTAAATGTATATCAAGATCCGTACGAGCAAGTTGATGTTAATGCATCGGTTAATTTGTATGAAGGGCTAAGCTTAACAGCTGCTGTTATTAATTTAACTAAGTCGGAATCGGTAACGCGTTTAGGTGATGATACAGATGCACGATTACTTAACTCAAGCTATTCAGGGCGACGCTATTACGCAGGCTTTAATTATAGTTTTTAATTAACTGCATACGTAATACTTTATTAAACGCCAACTAAAAAATGTAGTTGGCTTAGCCTAACAGCACCTAATATTGTAGTTTTATGTATGCACATAGTTTAACTGCTCATATGTTGGTGGTTTAATAGGCAAAAAAAGCCCCACAGCCCTCTATTTGTATAGCTTTCATACTAAATTCATTTAATTGTCAAAAAGCTGAAATAAAACATTGACCCCCGCTCGA